>NZ_JACSJN010000010.1:0-43831 GCF_018617135.1 Exiguobacterium sp. s163 | reverse complement strand
CCGTTCCCATGCCGAACACGGAAGTTAAGCGTCTCAGCGCCGAAAGTAGTTGGGGGATCTCCCCCTGTGAGGATAGGACGTTGCCAGGCCAACGCAGAAGACGATCAAGCATATGCTTGATCGTCTTTTTTCATATTTTTATAGTTTAGGAGGAATAACAGATGGCTCCTGCTCGGGAAAATCCGTTTACATTTTTAGAGGTTCTGGAACAGCATGTTCGCGAGCACCGCGTCTCTTTCCACGTACCAGGTCATCATAACGGTACGGTGATGGATGATCGCTTACCTGATGCATTCGTAAAGGTCATGCCTTACGACTTGACCGAGCTAGCGCATTTAGATGATTTGCACGATGCCTCGGGAATCATCGAGCAAGCAGAATGTGCATTGGGTAAGTTGTATGAGAGTAAAAGTAAATGGCTTGTCAACGGATCGACTGCGGGAAATTGGAGTATGCTCGCGGCAACAGTGAAACGTGGTGAACGGGTATATGTTCAACGGAACTCACATAAATCGGTTTGGAACGCAATCGAATGGTTAGGATTAAAGCCGGTCTTACTAACACCTACCATTGAACGTGGCACAGGCATCCCGACTGTCGTGACATTAGATACGATCGAACAGGCCATTCAAGCATTTCCTGGAGGGAAAGCCGTCATGTTGACGTCTCCGACCTATTACGGGGATATGGCAGACATTCGAACGATTTCGGACTATTTGACATCATTCGACATTCCATTGCTCGTCGATGAGGCACACGGCGCTCATTTGATTCATCCACAGTTGCCACGTCGCTCTGCAATCTTCGAAGGAGCGAGCGCAGTCGTGCAGTCCGCTCATAAAACGTTGCCTGCCCTCACTATGGGGGCTTGGGTTCACTATAAAGATCATATCGATGAAGCGCGCTTGAAGCATGCATTATCTTCTTTTCAGACTTCGAGTCCGTCTTATCTCGTCATGGCTTCATTGGATTATGCTCGTTCTTATCTAGAACGTTTAACGGATGAGGAATGGTCTGCTATCCAAAAAAGCCATGCACAATTTGTTCTTGAATTAAAACGAGCTGGTTTTGTTGTAAAAGTCGGAGATGACTTTACGAAAGTGACGATTCTGACTTATCCGAAGAATGGATTGATCTTTAGTCAGCATCTCGCCTCAATCGGCATAGACATCGAGTTGGCGGCAGTCGATCATGTGTTATTCTGCTTGCCATTCAGGGAAATAAAGAAACAGGAAATCGAACATTGGATCAAATTAATAAAAAAAGCATCTACCCATGTGCCGATCATTGAAGACGATGAAACGATCTTTCCCTTCCCACAAACCGAGCGCGTGTCTGAACTCTATACGTCAGAAACAGCTTTTCCAATGCAGCGAGTTCTGTTCGACCAAGCAATCGGATTGATTTCAGCAGAGACGGTGATTCCATATCCACCAGGTATTCCATGGATTCTAAAAGGAGAGCGGATTACAGAAGAAAAAATCCGGGTGCTCCGGGAATGGATTTCTTTAGGGAGGAAGCTTCAAGCTAGTAAGCATGTTATGATAGAGCAAATTGACGTTATTGTAGAGGAGTTTTAAAACGTGAGCGGAATGTTTATTACGGTTGAAGGACCGGATGGATCAGGAAAGTCCACACAGCTTCAATTATTAGTAGAAAACTTAAAACAAAAAGGATATGACATCGTCGTGACCCGAGAACCTGGAGGAACAACGGTCGGGAATCAGATTCGCGAAGTGTTATTGTCTCCCGATCATCATGAGATGACACCACGCGTGGAGATGATGCTCTATGCCGCATCACGGGCTCAGAACGTGGAACAAGTGATTCGGCCAGCGTTAGAGCGGGGCGCCATTGTTCTCTGCGACCGGTTCATCGATGCATCCATTGCTTATCAAGGATATGGATTGCAGTATGACCTTGATCAGATTCGGTCATTGAATGAATGGGCGACGAATGGTCTCACGCCCGATTTAACCTTTTTATTCGATTTGAATCCGGAACGGGCGAGTGCACGTATGAAAGATCGGGGACAGCTTGATCGGATCGAGAGTCGTGATCAAGCATTCCATGAGCGTGTCTATGCAGGATTCCAAACGTTACTGAAACAGTATCCAGAACGCATCGTTCGGATTGATGCCGATCAATCGATTGAATGCATTCAGGATGAGGTACTTGACTATACGATCGAACGACTACAACAAGGAGGCGTACAAAAATGATGAAAATGGTAATTGCAATCGTACATGATAAGGATAGCGCACGTTTGTCCGACGCACTCGTCGAGCAAGATTTCCGCGCGACAAAGTTAGCCACGACGGGTGGATTTTTAAAAGAAGGTAATACAACGTTTATGATGGGGATTCCACAAGAGCGTCTTGATGATTTGATGGACGTGATTCAATCGAACTGCTCGAGCCGCGACCAAATGATCACGCCGATTTCACCGATGGGAGGACATGCGGATTCGTATATTCCTTACCCAGTCGAAGTACAAGTCGGAGGGGCGACGGTATTCGTCTTGCCGATCGAAGGATTCCATCAGTTTTAATGGGAGTTGGGCATATGCGTTTTCAAGAATTGAGCGAGTCGCAAACTGTCGTTTCTCGCATCATTCAAAATTCAATCGTTTCGAATAAAGTGGGGCATGCGTATATCTTCTCAGGAGATTATGAGCCTTATTTGATTGATACAGCCACATTGTTCGCCAAAGCCTTATTTTGTGAATCACCAGATGGTGCAGAGCCTTGTGGAGTGTGTCGAAACTGTCGGCGTATGGATTCTAAAAACATTGTCGACTACATCGAAGTGGAGCCGGACGGTGCGAGTATAAAAAAAGAACAGATTCAGCAATTGCTCAGTGATTTATCACTACGAGGTGCTGAAGGTGATCGCCAAGTGTACGTCATTCATCAAGCGCACAAGATGACGACTCAAGCGGCGAACAGTCTATTGAAGTTCTTTGAAGAACCGGGTGTAGGTAAGCTTGCTATTTTAGTGACGACACAACCACAGTTGCTTCTTCCGACGATTCGTTCGCGTGCGCAACAACTTGCTTTTCGTCCAATCGACCGAGCTCAGTTGGCGCAAACAATGTCAGAAGAACTGTCCTGTACGTATGATTTGGCATACCTTGCCTTGACCGTTTATCCGAAATGGGATGACGCGAAAGAGGCACTTGAGCAGGAGTGGTTTGTACAGGCGTACGGGCTAGTGGTACAATTAATTGAAGTATTGACGAAACGACCTCAAGAGTTGCTCTTGTTCGCACAAGAAAAATGGTTAGGGCATTTCAAAGGACGGAATGAGTTGCGAGTCGGTCTTGAATTATTCGAACATTGGCTGGAGGAGGCACTTCATTTAAAAGTGCGAGATATGTATGCTCCGAAGCTATTTAAGAATGAGGCTGCCTTGTACAACGCGTTTATCCAAAATCGATCTGTCACCAAGCTTACACATGCGATTGAAAGTGTACATGCGGCCATTCGGCGACTTGAGGCAAACGTCAATCCTCAATTAACGTTCGAACGACTTTCGTTCGATTTGCAGAAAGGATAGAAGCGCGTGCTTGAAGTAGTTGGAGTCCGTTTTAAAGAAGCGGGAAAAATCTATTACTTTTCACCAGGCGATGCAACGCTTAAACGTGGGGACCATGTCATCGTTGAAACGGTACGTGGCATTGAGTATGGGGAAATCGTCCAAGTCGACAAGCAGCTCGGTGAAGACGAAGTCGTCCTGCCATTGAAGACAATCCTTCGTGTCGCGGACCAAAAGGATGCGGATATCGTACGCGATAATCGACTGGCAGCCGTTGATGCTCACGCCGTCTGTGAAGAAAAAATTCGAGAACATCAATTAGAAATGAAGCTAGTTGATGTTGAGTATACATTTGATCGCAATAAAGTGATCTTTTATTTTACTGCCGAGGGTCGCGTCGACTTTCGAGAATTGGTAAAAGACTTAGCTAGTGTGTTTCGGACACGAATCGAGCTCCGACAAATCGGCGTTCGTGATGAAGCGAAACTCCTTAGCGGGATTGGGCCATGTGGTCGGGTTCTTTGCTGCTCGTCATTTCTTGGGGAATTCGAACCGGTCTCGATCAAAATGGCCAAAGACCAGAATCTCTCGTTGAATCCGAATAAGATCTCTGGAGTATGTGGTCGTCTGATGTGCTGTTTGAAATATGAGAATGACACATATGAAGAACTGAAACGTGATTTACCAGACGTCGGCAAGCGAATCAAAATTCCAGAAGGTGATGGTCGGGTAATCGGTCTTAACATTTTGGACCAACTCATTCAAGTTGAGCTCCACGATCGGACGCGTGTCGTCACATATACGATTGATGAACTCGTTGAAGTGGGTGCGATTAAACGAAAACCGTCAAAACAGTGATGGGGTGCTGAGCAGTGGAAAGAATGGACAAAAAAGAAGTAATGATGCGGGTGGATGCGATCGAGCAACAGATGCAGCTCCTCACCGAACATTTAGGCGTGTTAAAAGAGCAGCTCGCTTATTTGCTTGAAGAGAACCAGCATATGTATCTAGAGAATCATCACTTACGCGAAAAAGTCGAACAATTGGCAGAAGTTGATACGACAAATGGTGATTCACAAATCGCATTGTCTGGGAAAGGGCAGAACAATTTGGCTGCGCTGTATCAAGAAGGATTCCATATTTGTAACCTCCATTACGGACAGGTACGAAAAGATGGGGACTGTCTCTTCTGTTTGTCGATGCTCAATAAACATTAATACGGGGCGATAGATAGGGGTTCCCTATCCGTCGCCTTTCTTTTATAGAAGGAGGAAACGATGGTAACGGTTAAGGATGGAGAACGCCTTGATGATTTGCTCGGACGTCCAGGTAAAATCATTCAAAGTGATGATGTGTTCTCATTTTCATTAGATGCGGTACTGCTTGCAGAGTTTGTATGGGTGCCTATCCAAAAAGGACAACTGGTCGATTTGTGTGCTGGCACCGGGGCAATCCCGCTCTTTTTGTCATATCGTACAAAAGGAACGATAACAGGTGTGGAGATTCAATCGAAACTGGTCGACATGGCGAATCGAAGCATGGCGGTCAATCGTCTTGAAGAGCGAATTCGAGTGGTGGAGGGCGATGTGAAAACGGCAGCGACGCAGCTCGGGCATGCACGATATGACGTAGTCACATGTAACCCGCCCTACTTTTTAGCGAACGAGACGTCACTCCGAAATCAAAATGAGCATCATACGATTGCGCGCCATGAAGTGCTGTGCACGTTAGAAGATTGCATCAGGACGGCCAGTCAACTCGTCAAACCGGGAGGGAAAGTGGCGTTCGTGCATCGGCCAGAACGTTTACTGGATATCCTGACGTTGATGCGTGCGTATCGAATTGAACCAAAACGAATGCAACTCGTTTACCCGAAAGCGGGACGCGAGGCGAATACCTTATTAATCGAGGGATCGAAAGATGGAAAAGCAGGTCTTAAAATTTTACCGCCATTTGTTGTCTATGAAGAAGACGATACGTATACAGAAGCGATGCGAGCTATTCTCGATGCCTAAACATTATACGTACATCTTGGAATGCGGTGATGGAACGTACTACACGGGCTATACGACAGACGTGGAAAAACGACTCCTTGCACATAATGCCGGGAAAGGTGCGAAATATACGAAAGCCCGTCTCCCTGTACGACTTCGGTACGTACAATCGTTTGAGACGAAGCGGGAGGCCATGCGATACGAATGGTCCATCAAGCAATTGACCCGAGCACAAAAAGAGAAGTTGATGGAGGGGACGACCAATGAATTCACAGAAGAGCTATCAAACTGAACAACCGACGTTGTATGTCGTGCCGACCCCAATTGGGAACTTGGAGGATATGACGTATCGCGCGGTACGGACCCTTCAGGAAGTAGACTTAATCGCAGCGGAAGACACACGACAAACGATGAAGCTTTGCCGACACTTTGACATTGCGACAAAATTGATTAGCTATCATGAACATAATAAAGAAGTGAGTGGACCAAGACTGATTGACGATCTGTTGTCCGGAAAATCGATTGCCGTTGTCTCAGATGCAGGTATGCCTGGAATTTCAGACCCGGGAAGCGATCTCGTGCGATTAGCCATTGAGGCAAACATCCCGGTTGTCGTCTTACCCGGTGCGAATGCAGCACTTACGGCACTCGTCGCATCCGGTCTTGCAACTGAACGTTTTCTCTATTACGGTTTCTTGCCGCGTAAGAAGAAGGATCGGGTTGAGATTCTCGAATCGATTCAATACGAACCTGGCACCGTCATTTTTTATGAGGCTCCTCATCGTTTGAAAGAGATGTTGACAGCGATTCGACAAGTGTTCGGGAATCGACAAATCGTATTAGGTCGTGAACTGACAAAAACGTTTGAAGAGTTTTTGAGAGGAACTGTGGATGAGGCGTTGACATGGTGTGAGGGTGAAGTGCGTGGTGAGTTTGTCGTCTTGGTGAGTGGAGCGACAGAGGCGGCACCTAAGACAACATGGTGGGAAACACTATCTGCATACGAGCACGTGGTTCACTATATCGAAGAAGGGCTGAAACCAAACGCGGCAATCAAACAGACTGCGAAAGACCGCGGCGAGTCTCGGAATGATGTATACGATACGTATCATCAATTGCATAAAAAAGAGTAAGCAAGGAAATCCTTGCTTACTCTTCGCTGTAGTAATTTTCGAGCATGTTCTTCAACTCAACGAGAACACGTTGTGCACCTTCTGGTGACAAGATGAGTTTGCCGTCTGCCAATTTGAAGTTATCATCTGATACTTCGCCTGTAACTTGGCAAGTCATGTTTGGCTTATATTTTTTCAAAACGATTTGATCGTTGTCGACGTAAATTTCGAGAGCATCTTTCTCTGCAATACCGAGTGTACGACGCAATTCGATTGGAATAACGACACGACCAAGCTCATCAACCTTACGTACAATACCTGTAGATTTCATTTTGTGTTTCCTCCTCCAATGATGTCGAAATCTCGTGGTGACATGAATCGTCAAAATTCGACAATGTGACTACAGCAAAAAGCATACTAAACTTTCCAATTGCAGTCAACTGCTTACTATCTGGAAAAGTAAATTTTCGAAATTTGTCGAATCAAGAACGATATATACCTAAATTTCCCCGTAAGTTTGAACTTGAAACAAAGAAAGGGTATTTTTGGAATATTTATGACGAAGAAAACGCAAAAAAATTCCAAACAATTAGGTTTGGAAATTCTTTTGTCGAACCGTGTATAATGGAAATTGCATATGTCGAAAGGATGGAGAATAAATCATGGCGAAGCCGACTTTTTATATTACAACCCCAATTTATTATCCGAGTGCAAAACTGCACATCGGTCACGCATATACCACGGTAGCAGGTGATGCGATTGCGCGCTACAAACGCTTAAAAGGGTTTGACGTCCGTTATTTGACCGGAACGGATGAGCACGGTCAAAAGATTCAAGAAAAAGCGAAAGAGGCAGGCGTGACGCCACAAGCTTTCGTGGATGAAGTCGTGGAAGAGATCAAGGTCTTATGGGACCGTCTCGAAATTTCGTACGATGACTACATCCGTACGACAGAGGACCGCCATAAGAAAGTGGTCGAGCATGTTTTTGAGACATTACTTAAAAATGGGGACATCTACCTCGGTGAGTACGAAGGATGGTATTCCGTACCGGATGAGACGTACTACACTGAATCGCAGCTCGTCGATGGAAAAAGTCCTGACAGCGGACATCCGGTCGAGCTCGTTCGTGAGGAGTGCTACTTCTTCCGTCTCAGCAAATACGCGGACCGCTTGATTGAATATTTTGAGTCACATCCTGATTTTATTTTGCCAGAATCTCGTAAAACCGAGATGATCAATAACTTCTTAAAGCCGGGTCTTCAAGATTTGGCTGTATCACGCACGACGTTTGATTGGGGCGTCCAAGTCCCATCGAACCCGAAGCACGTCGTGTACGTATGGGTCGATGCGCTCACAAACTATATCTCATCACTCGGATACGGTACAGACAACGATGAACTCTTCAACCGTTACTGGCCAGCAGACGTTCATTTGGTAGGGAAAGAAATCGTACGTTTCCATACGATCATTTGGCCAGCCCTCTTAATGGCGCTTGATCTTCCATTACCGAAGCAAGTATTTGCGCACGGATGGTTGCTCATGAAGGATGGGAAGATGTCGAAATCGAAAGGGAACGTCGTGGACCCAATCCCATTGATCGACCGTTACGGCCTCGACTCGGTCCGCTATTACCTTCTCCGTGAAGTTCCATTCGGAGCGGATGGCACGTTCACACCGGAAGCGTTCGTTGACCGCTTGAATTTTGATTTAGCGAACGACCTCGGAAACTTATTGAATCGCACCATTGCGATGATTAAAAAGTACTTCGACGGAAACATTCCGGCATATAACGGAAATGTCACGGCATTTGATGCAGAATTGTTGAACGTGGTGAAAGAGACGACACGCAAAACAGAAGAAGCCATGGAGCACATGGAGTTTTCGGTCGCGCTCACAAACATTTGGCAACTCGTCAGCCGTGCGAATAAATATATCGACGAGACGCAACCATGGGTTCTCGTGAAAGAAGAGTCGAAGCGCGAAGAGTTGGCTTCTGTCATGACACACCTTGCGGGCGTACTTCGTCATGTTGCTATCATGATTCAACCATTCATGACGCGCGCTCCAAAAGAGATGTTCCGTCAGCTCGGACTCGAGGGAGAGGACATGTCATGGGAGGCGTTGGATACATTCGCAGACTTTAGCAATGCGGTCGTGACGGACGGGACACCGATTTTCCCACGTCGTGACGTGAAAGAAGAAGTCGATGCAATCCAAGAAATGATGCGTCAGGCGTCTAAAGCACGGATTGAAGAGACGGAGACGGCATCAGTAGAAGAAACTGACGAAGACATTCGTCCTGAAATCACGATTGATGTCTTCGACCAAGTCGAATTCCGTGTCGGTCAAATCGTCGAAGCCGATAAGATTAAAAAAGCGAAGAAACTGTTGAAACTTCAAGTCGACCTTGGGAAAGAGACACGTCAAATCGTGTCTGGTATCGCTGAATGGTATGCCCCTGAAGATTTGGTTGGCAAGAAAGTCATCGTTGTCGCAAACTTGAAACCAGTCAAGCTCCGTGGAGAACTCTCGCAAGGGATGATTCTAGCGGCGGATCGTGACGGGAAACTCGAGCTCGCGACGGTCTCAGACCAGATGCCGAACGGTGCCATCGTCAAATAATGGAATGGGGGAGACCGCGGTCTCCCTCTCTTTTTCTAAGGAGGAAACAAGATGTTGATTGATACACATACGCACATCAATGCGGAACAGTTCAGTGAAGACGTGGAGGAGACAATTGTGCGAGCGAGAGAAGCGGGCGTTTCTCCGTTACTCGTCGTCGGATTTGATACACCGACCATCGATCGAGCCATTGAACTGGCGGAAACGTACGAAGATATCTATGCCATTGTCGGATGGCATCCTGTCGATGCGATTGACTGTACGGATGCGGATTTAGCACGAATCGAAACACTCATGAGTCATCCGAAAGTCATGGCACTCGGTGAAATCGGACTCGATTATCATTGGGACAAATCACCGAAAGATATGCAACAACGCCTCTTCCGTCAACAAATCGCCATTGCCAAACGGACGAATATGCCGATTGTCATTCATAACCGAGAAGCAACGGCAGATGTCCTTCATATTTTAGAAGAAGAGCATGCCGAAGCAGTCGGTGGTGTGTTCCATAGTTACAGCATGTCCGTCGAACTTTTGCCTCGTTGTTTAGACTTGAACTTCTATATTTCGTTAGGAGGACCGGTCACGTTCAAAAATGCGAAGGTTCCGAAGTTGGTGGCGCAAGAAGTGCCGCTGGATCGTCTGCTTGTCGAGACGGATTGCCCGTACTTGACCCCAACACCGTTCCGGGGAAAACGTAACGAACCAGCATACATCAAATACGTAGCTGAAGAGATCGCCACCCTTCGCGATATGCCGTACGATGAGCTCGCTGCAGCCACGACAGCCAATGCGAAGAAGTTGTTCCGACTCCCATGATCAAGCGTGTATTAGCGAGTATCGGTATTATTGCGACGGCTTCTGTGGCGTACGTGATGTTACAACCTGAATCGATTCGAATCGTCGACGACGGTGTGGTCATCGAGCATGAAACACGAGCTGACTCGGTTCTCGAGGTGCTTGAAGAGTTAAATATCACACTAGATGAATCAGATTATGTCACACCGGCGCTCAGTGAGGATGTACCGGACGACCGCTTGATTCGGATTGAGCGTTCACACGAGGTTTCGCTCCAGATTGGCTACGGTCAAACGGAGACAGTGCAGACGCGCGAGCGGACCGTAAAGGATGTCTTACTACGATACGGAGTCACGGTACGGGACGGAGATACGGTGTATCCATCGGTCCGTACACCGGTGACGAATGGGATGACGATTCGATATCAACCGGTCGTGGCCGTGAATCTCATTGTCGGTCAAGAGGCGTTGACCATTTATACAATGGCTACGGATGTGGAGCAACTCTTAATGGAAGAGAACATCGATGTGACGGAAAGTGATACGGTCATGCCGGCTCCTTCCACACCGATCCGAGAAGGGTTGACGATTACGGTCAATACGAATCGTAATGTCGTTCAATATGAGAGTGAGTTGATTCCGTTTGAAGTGGTTGAGGAAGAGGATGACACGCTCGAAGAAGGTGTGAAGCAAATGGTGCAGGTCGGGGTTCCTGGACTTGAACGGACAAGGTATGCACTTACTGTGGAAAATGGTACAATTACAAATCGTACGAAAACAGATGTCGAGACATTGCGTAAAACGATGCCGCAGATTATCAAAGTGGGAACGAAGAAAGTCACGGAACCGGTAACCGACGCTGAGTCGACGACCGCGGATGAATCGAGCCCATTCATTCCGGAAGCTGAAGTCGAGATTGCCGAACCGCCGAAAACAGATGACGTACTTGATTTTTCATCCGCAAAACAATTGCTTGTGGAAGCGACCGCTTATACGAACAATCCGGAAGACACGGTGACGTATGACGGACGCGTGCTGACAAGAAGCGGATATGATGTGACCGACACGATTTTGTATGAAGGCATGCGCATCATCGCCGTCGACCCTGCCATCATTCCACTCGGGACTCGCGTGTATGTCGAGGGAATCGGTATGGCGATTGCTTTGGATACAGGAAGTGCAATCAAAGGGCAAAAAATCGATATCATGATGGATGAAAAGGAAGAGGCCGTAACGTTTGGTCGTAAACCACTCACCATCTGGGTGATTCCAAAGCAGGAAGAAGAGAAAGAAGGATCAGACAATGCGTGAGAAAATACAAGAAATTATCGTCGTAGAAGGGCGTGACGACACGGCGCGACTTCAAGAAGTGTTCGACGTCGATACGATTGAAACGAACGGGTCTGCCGTATCCGATCAGACGATTGAACGAATCCGTCGTGCTCAGGAGAAGCGCGGGGTCATCATTTTGACGGACCCAGATTATCCAGGAGATCGTATTCGGGCGATTGTCGAGGAACGCGTCAAAGGATGTAAGCACGCACACTTGCCTCGGGCCGAGGCGAAGGACAAGCGTGGGAAAATCGGTGTGGAACATGCGAGTCCGGAGTCACTTCGCCGTGTCTTAGGAGCAGTGTTTGAACCGCGTGTCGAAACGGACCAACCAATCGTCACACGGAAAATGGTGTTGGAGGCGGATTTAATCGGTGGAGCAGCGGCCGCGACGCGTCGGAAGCGACTCGGGGTGTTGCTTCGAATCGGTGAGCCGAATGCCAAACAATTTGTAAAACGGGTCGAGGCGCTCGGCGTCACGATCGAAGAGTGGGAGCAGGCACTTGCTCAATTAGAGGAGGAACAGGGTTGAAAGACATTGCAACAATCCAACGAACGAAAGCGATTTTAGAGCGACATGGGTTTTCATTCAAAAAATCGCTCGGTCAAAACTTTTTAATCGATTTGAACATCTTGAGTAAAATTGTCGGAGCAGCAGAACTGAGTGAAGTGAGTGGTGTCCTTGAAATCGGTCCCGGAATCGGCTCATTGACCGAACAATCGGCCAAGCGTGCCAAAAAGGTCGTTGCGCTTGAAATCGACCAACGTCTTTTGCCGATTTTAGATGATACGATGTCGCCTTATCCGCATGTGAAAGTCATCCATGGGGATGCATTGGAACTGGACTTACGGGAGATCGTGGAGCAAGAATTTTTAAACGAAGGTATTGAAGATATTTCGGTGGTCGCCAACTTACCTTACTATGTCACGACACCGATCATTATGCGATTGCTTGAGAGCGGTGTTAAGTTCCGCTCGCTCGTCATGATGATTCAAAAAGAAGTGGCAGAACGGATTGGAGCAAAACCTGGCACGAAAGCATACGGCTCGCTATCGATTGCGATTCAGTATTATGCGGAGGCGGAAGTCAGTTTCATCGTCCCGAAAAACGTGTTCATCCCAGCACCGAACGTCGATTCGGCCGTCATTACACTACGAATGCGTAAAGAACCGGCCGTACAAGTGAAAGACGAAGCATTTTTCTTTGATGTGGCCCGAGCAAGCTTCGCTCAGCGCCGTAAAACCATCCTGAACAATTTGACAAACTATATCGGGAAAGAACATAAGGTCGAACTCGAACGTTCGCTTCACGAGGCTGGAATCGATCCGAAACGTCGTGGAGAGACGTTAAGCCTAGAAGAATTCGCACGTTTGTCTGACACAATTTTACCACTTAAAAATAGTTGACGACCTGAAAACGAGTCGTTATAATATTAATCTTTATTTTCATATTCAATTATGCTATACTTGTAACAGTGAGGTGAAGCGTATGCCAAAGACGTTACAAGAAATCAGACAAAAACTCGAATCGCATGTTGGTGAACGATTGACGTTGAAAGCAAACGGCGGTCGTAAGAAAGTTGTTACTCGGTTTGGAACGCTCGTTGAGACATATCCTGCGGTGTTCGTTGTGAAATTGGATGAAGACCTGCATAATGTGGAACGTGTCTCGTATAGCTACGCTGATGTCCTAACGGATACAGTTAAAATTGAATTCGGTAATTGATTTATAAATGAGGGGCGGATGCATTGGCAGCTGCTTCTTTTTTTGTGCGCCCGTTTACGGTACAATGGCGAACAGGAGACAAATGGGAAGGGTGAACGTGATGCGCACGATCAGTGTGAAAGCGCCGGCAAAAATTAATTTGACACTTGATGTCCTTGGAAAGCGTCCGGACGGCTATCATGAAGTAGAAATGGTAATGACGACAGTCGACTTGGCAGATCGCTTGGAGTTGACAGTTTTAGAGTCGGATGAGATTCGGATTCAATCAGAACACGCCTATGTGCCGAATGATCATCGGAATTTGGCGTATCGAGCAGCAGAATTGTTGCGCGAACGTTTTAACATTCAGCAAGGGGTCGAGATTGTGCTCGATAAACAGATTCCCGTGGCAGCTGGCCTTGCAGGTGGCTCGAGTGATGCGGCGGCAACGCTCCGTGGGATGAACGAACTGTTTTCATTGAACTTGTCATTAGAGGAGCTAGCAGAGCTCGGTGCCGAGATCGGATCGGACGTGTCGTTTTGTGTCATCGGTGGCACAGCCATTGCAAGAGGTCGTGGTGAACAGTTAGAAATGATTCCGTCCCCGCCACCGTGCTATGTCGTTCTCGGTAAACCGAAAATTGGGGTATCGACGGCAGATGTGTATCGGGCAGTGCGTATGGAAGAGGTATATCATCCTGATACCGATGCCATGGTGGAGGCGATTCGTCAAAAAGATTTTCATGGAATCTGTGAACACCTTGGGAACTCACTTGAGAGTGTGACACTCAAGCTGCACCCGGAAGTGAAACAAATCAAAGAAACGATGCGTCATTGCGGAGCGGAAGGTGTTCTCATGAGTGGAAGCGGACCGACCGTGTTTGCGCTGATTGAACACGAGCAAAAAGCGCATCGAATCTATAATGGATTGAAAGGATTTTGCCCAGAAGTGTTCGTCGTTCGGATTCTCGGCAAAAGACATTGAACAAAAACGAATGAAAGTGATATATTCTCAATAGAACATTCGTTTATTATTGAAGATGTGAAGGAGAATCCGTATGAAAATTCGTAGAAGTGGTCGTCTCGTCGATATGACCCGTTATTTACTTGATCATCCGCATCAGCTTGTCTCGTTGTCGATGTTTTCAAGTCGTTATAAAGCTGCAAAGTCGTCGATTAGTGAAGACCTTGTCATTGTCAGTGAAATGTTGTCCCATGATGGGATTGGAAAACTGGTGACTGTCCCTGGTGCAGCCGGTGGTGTCATGTTCATCCCGGGATGGAGTAAGGAAAAGTCGCTGGAGATGATTGACACGCTCTGTGAGCAACTATCAAAACCGGAGCGTCTCTTACCAGGAGGCTATCTCTACCTCACGGATGTACTAGGTAATCCAAGTCAGGTGAAACCGATGGGGCAGGTCTTTGCGTCCGTCTTCGCCGACCGTAAAGTCGATGTGGTCATGACGATTGCGACGAAAGGGATTCCACTTGCCTATGCGGTCGCTGAGCAGTTAGGTGTTCCGTTTGTCATCGTTCGTTCGGATAGCCGTGTCACAGAAGGCTCGACCGTCAGTATCAATTATGTATCGGGTTCATCGAAAGCGATCCGTACGATGGCGCTCGCACGTCGCAGTCTGCCACGTGGTGCGAATGTGCTCCTAATTGACGACTTTATGAAGGCCGGCGGAACGATTCGTGGGATGATGAGTCTCTTGAATGAATTCGAGGCTAACCTTGCGGGCGTCGGTGTCTTGATGGAGGCCGAAGGAGCCGAGAAGAAGATGGTGAGTGAATACGTCAGCTTGATGAAGTTAACGAATGTCGATCCTGATGAAGGGCTTGTCACCATTTCGCGGGGGAATGTGGAACAATTCTTAAAGTGATTGGCAAAATTTTGATTTCGTTTTATGATTAGAGGGTATAGAGTTATCAATATGAAGTCATGACGTTCGTTTGAAACCAACTGAACCTTACAGAAGATCACACCATGGCGTAGACAACGATGAAAAAGGGGATGCGAAACATGCAGATCACAGACGTAAAAATTCGCAAAGTCGCGACAGAAGGCAGAATGAAAGCGTTGGCCTCAATCACACTTGACCATGAATTCGTTGTACATGACCTTCGAATCATCGAAGGAAGTAGCGGTCTATTTGTCGCCATGCCGAGCAAACGGACACCAGAAGGGATTTTTCGGGATATTGCGCATCCGATTAACGGGGAGATGCGACAAAAGGTCGAAGCCGCTGTATTGGAAACCTATTCCAATATGGATGTGGAAATCCTTGACCCACAACATTTGTCATACGGTACACATGAATGACAGAAAACAGCGGTTAGGTTGCCTGCCGCTGTTTTTTTGCGTTTCAATGGTTAAGGAACGGTACAACTATTGAAACGAAGGCATGGTTTCGATATAGTAGAAACGGTGTAAATAGGATTTAGTTGCAGAAAAGCCGAACTATACAGACCAATCACAGCTGTTGTGAGATAGGAGCGAATCAAGCATGGAGCGTTTTGCAGTCATTTTGGCAGCAGGAAAAGGGACGCGAATGAAGTCGAAGTTATATAAAGTACTTCATCCAGTTCTAGGGAAACCAATGGTCGAGCATGTTGTCGATCAGTTAGACCAAATCGGTGTCAGTCGTCAAATCGTAATCGTTGGCCATGGGGCGGAAGCGGTACAAGACACGCTCGGCACACGGGTAGAGTATGCGGTCCAGGAAGAACAGCTTGGAACAGGGCACGCTGTTCAGATGGCTGAAGCAGAGCTTGCGGGTAAATCAGGGGCGACGCTTGTCGTCTGTGGAGATACACCGTTACTCACGGCAGAAACGTTAGAAGCCCTTCTCGCGCATCACGAAGCGCAACAAGCAAAAGTCACGGTGTTGACTGCGATTGCTGACGATGCGACCGGATATGGTCGAGTCGTTCGTGGTGAAGATGGGAATGTGACGAAAGTCGTGGAACATAAAGATGCTTCAGAGGCAGAGCTCGCCATCAATGAAATCAACACAGGGACGTACGTATTCGATAACGAATTGTTGTTCGATGCACTCAAACAAGTCGGGAACAACAATGCACAGGGCGAATATTACTTACCTGACGTCATTTCAATCGCAAAAGAAGCGGGCGAAGTGGTTGCGGCGCATACAGCACCGACGTTTGATGAGACGATCGGGGTCAATGACCGCGTCGCCTTGTCGCAAGCAGAAGCCATCATGCGCAAGCGGACAAATGAGCGTCTCATGCGTGAAGGGGTTACCTTCATGGACCCGGCATCGACGTACATTTCACCAGACGTGGTCATCGGATCGGATACGGTCATTTATCCGGGAACGGTCATTCTTGGCAAGACGACGATTGGCTCAGAATGTGTCATCGGACCAAACTCGGACATCCGCAACAGTGTGATTGAAGACCATGCCGTCGTACGCCAGTCTGTCGTGACTGATAGCCGAATCGGTGAGGCGGCTCAAGTCGGACCGTTCGCTCACTTACGTCAACAAGCTGTCCTCGGTGCGAACACGCGCGTCGGCAACTTTGTAGAGATTAAAAAATCGACGTTCGGTGACGGTGCGAAAGCGTCACACTTGAGCTATATCGGGGATGCGTCAATCGGTGAGCGCGTCAACTTAGGCTGTGGCTCGATCACAGTGAACTATGACGGTAAGAACAAGTTCGAGACAGTCGTGGAAGACGATGCATTCGTTGGCTGTAACGTCAACTTGATTGCCCCTGTAAAAGTCGGGAAAGGCGCGATTGTCGCTGCTGGATCGACGATTACGAGTGATGTACCAGAAGAGGCGCTAGCGATTGCACGCGAACGCCAAACGAATAAAGAAGGCTACACAAAACGATAACTTGCTGCCAATCATTATGGAAAACAACGGAGGAGAATCCTAAACATGTCTACTGTATACGAACGAGAAATTCGTCTATTTAGCTTAAACTCGAACCGCCCGCTTGCTGAAGAAATCGCGAAAGAAATTGGTGTCCCGCTCAGCGATTGCCAAGTCAAACGTTTCAGCGACGGTGAACTCTATATCAACATCGAGGAAAGTGTTCGTGGAGATGATGTGTATGTCATCCAATCAACAAGCTCGCCTGTAAACGAAACGCTCATGGAATTGCTTGTCATGATCGATGCACTCAAACGTGCTTCTGTCCGTACGATCAACATCGTGATGCCGTATTATGGATACGCACGTCAAGACCGTAAAGCACGCTCGCGTGAACCGATCACGGCAAAACTTGTCGCTGACCTTCTTACAGTAGCGGGTGCGACACGCGTCATCACGATGGATTTGCATGCAGCGCAAATTCAAGGATTCTTCAATATTCCGGTTGACCAATTACTTGGTGTACCGCTCATCTCGACTTACTTTGAAACAGAAGAGTTTCAAGCGAAAGATATCGTGGTCGTTTCTCCAGACCACGGTGGCGTGACACGTGCACGTAAATTGGCAGAACGTTTGAAAGCGCCGATTGCTATCATTGACAAGCGTCGTCCGAAAGCGAACGTCGCTGAAGTCATGAATATCGTCGGCAGTGTCGAAGGGAAAACGGCGATTTTGATTGACGACATTATCGATACAGCTGGAACGATCACACTTGCGGCAGATGCTATCGTCGAAGCGGGTGCGAAAGAAGTGTATGCGTCTTGTACACACCCAGTTCTTTCTGGACCAGCGATGGAGCGGATCGACAATTCATCAATCAAAGAGTTGGTCGTCTTAAATACCATCGATTTGACGGGTCGCCCTTGCTCGAGCAAGATCAAGCAAATGTCGGTCGCCCATTTGCTTGGGGAAGCGATTATGCGCGTACACGAGCATAAATCGGTCAGTACCCTATTCGATTAAAAAAACGAGGCCCGGAGGCATTCGCCTTTGGGCTTTTTTGTTCAGGAGGAAATGATATGAAATGCATCGTCGGTCTTGGGAATCCCGGGAAAAAGTTTGAGATGACGCGACACAATGTCGGGTTTTTAGCGATTGACCGTCTCGCCGAAAAGCATGGCATCTCGCTGAATGAAGCGAAGTTTAATGCCCTTATGGGAACGGGAAGAATCAATGGTGAACGCGTAGTACTCGTCAAACCACTCACGTATATGAACTTGTCGGGTGAAGCCGTTCGTCCCATTTTAGATTATTATAAGATTGAGATTGATGATTTATTAGTCATTTATGACGATTTGGATATGGTGCCCGGCAAGCTTCGTTTCCGTCCGAAAGGGAGCGCGGGTGGTCATAATGGGATCAAATCTCTCATTCAACACTTAGGAACGGCTGAATTCAAACGATTAAAGCTCGGAATCGGTCGTCCCCCGCACCCGATTAAAGTCGTCGACTGGGTGTTGATGAACTATCGCAAAGACGAGTTGCCGGAATTAAATGAAACACTCGATAACGCCGTAACTGCAGCCACTGATTTTGTGGACACAGATTGGCTGGCGCTGATGAATCGATACAACTAAAGGGTCATTGCACCCTTTTTTGTCGTATGAGTTGGAGGAAAACAAATGAATGCTTTAGAGAGATTTATGGTGGCGCTCCCTGAAACGAATGTGATTCGAGAGCGACTCCAAAAAGTGGACCGTCAATTGGTGACGGGATTGACGACAAGCGCGAAAGCCCTCGTCTTGGCGGGACTCGTGAAATCGTCATCGAGACGTCTCGTCGTCGTGACGCATAACATGTATCAAGCCCAAAAGATGTTCGATCAACTTGAATCACTCATCGGTCCGGACAAAACGCTCTTATATCCAATCGATGAGACGCTAGCAGGTGAACTGTCACTGACGTCTAGTCCGGAACTGCTAGCTGCCCGAATCGATGCCCGTACTCGTCTCCTCGACCAAACAGGAGGCGTTGTTGTCGTGCCGCTTGGTGGATTACGACGCTATGTACCGAGTCCGGAAGCGTGGCAAGATAGTCGCGTTATGTTGAAGCCGGGAAGTGACCTCGATTTAGCGGATTTTGCGAAACAATTGACGGGCATGGGCTACGAACGAACGGCAACGGTGACCACACCTGGTGAATTTTCCGTACGAGGGAGTATTCTAGACGTTTATCCTCTTACGGAAGCGCGCCCATATCGAATCGATTTGTTCGACACCGAGATTGACTCCATTTTCACGTTTGACGCGGAAACGCAACGCTCGCTTGGTGTAGTGGGGGAAGTGTGCATTACGCCTGCGACCGAGTTCATCGCAACGGAGAATCAGCTGAAGCAGGCGGGCGGTGCGCTTCGGAAACAGTACGACCGAACCGTCGAATTGATTGGAAATGAAGTCATCCGTCAAGCCCTTGAAGAGGGAGTCGTGACAGACATCGAGCGGCTTGAGCGTGGAGACCTCCCGGAGAAAGTTGGGAAGTATTCGCCATTGCTCTATACGTCCACGCTCCTTGACTACGTTGGGAAAGACGCCGTCCTCATTTTAGATGAGGTGGCACGAATCGATGACGCTGCCGACGTACAGGACCGCGAAGAGGCGGAATGGTTCTCTTCACTCATCGAAAAAGGAGAAGCCGTCAGTAATTACACGCTCGCCGTCCCGATGCATAAAGTCTTCCGCGACTTGAAGCAAGTGGCGTTCTCCTTGCTTCCGTCTCGTCGTTCAGGTATTCCGGAGAGCGATACGGTCCATTTGAGCTGTCGTCCGCTACCGGCGTTCCATGGTCAGATGCATCTATTGAAACAGGAAGTCGAGCGATGGCAGCAAGGTGATCAACGCATCGTCGTACTTGCGGGAGATAAGTCGCGTGCAGATAAAATCGAAGCGCTTCTTTCCGACTATGGAATCGCCTCGACTTTCACCAATGTCGATGGAGAGTTAGAACCGAGACGTGTCTCGGTCATCATCGGTCAAATCGAAGGTGGATTCGAACTGTCGACGAGCCGTCTCGTTGTCGTATCGGAAGAAGAGTTATTCAAGCGTGTGACGAAACGAAAACGTCAGACGAAGAATTTGACGAATGCCGAACGAATCAAGAGTTACCAAGAGCTGAAGCCGAATGATTATGTCGTCCATGTGCACCACGGAATCGGGAAGTACCTTGGCATTAAAACAATCGAGGTCGGTGGGATCCATCAGGATTACCTGCACCTCGTCTATGCAGGGGACGACGCCCTCTACGTGCCGGTCGATCAAATCGATCTCGTCCAAAAATATGTCGGTGCCGAAGGAAAAGAGCCAAAGATTTATAAACTCGGCGGCACCGAGTGGAAGAAAGTAAAATCGAAAGTTGCCAAATCGGTTGAAGACATTGCTGATGAGCTCATTAAATTGTACGCGGCACGAGAGGCCTCGGTCGGTTTCGCGTTCCCTCCGGACGATGAAGAAATGGGTCAGTTCGAATCCTCTTTCCCGTACGCCGAGACAGAAGACCAGGTCCGTTCGATTGCAGAAATCAAGGCGGATATGGAACGCTCCCGTCCGATGGATCGCCTTTTGTGTGGAGATGTCGGATACGGGAAAACGGAAGTGGCAATTCGGGCGGCGTTCAAAGCCGTACTCGCCGGTAAACAAGTGGCCTTTCTTGTCCCGACGACCGTCCTCGCCCAACAGCATTATGAAACGATGCTCGAGCGGTTCAGCGAATTCCCGATCAACGTATCGGTCATGAGTCGTTTCCGTTCGAAGAGCGAGATGACCGCGACGAAGAAAGGGTTGAAAGAAGGTACCATCGACATCGTCGTCGGGACACACCGCGTGTTGTCAAAAGACGTGACGTTCGCCAACCTCGGTCTCGTCATCATCGATGAAGAACAACGGTTCGGCGTCAAACATAAAGAGCGTCTGAAGCAGCTGAAGACGAACATCGATGTCCTGACGCTGACGGCGACTCCGATTCCACGGACATTGCATATGTCGATGATCGGAATCCGTGATTTGTCCGTATTAGAGACACCGCCAGAGAATCGTTATCCTGTCCAAACATACGTCATGGAATACGACGGCATCGTCTTGCGTGAAGCGCTCGAACGTGAACTCGCTCGCGGAGGACAGGCGTTCTTCCTCTATAACCGCGTCGAAGGGATCGAACGAAAAGCGGAAGAGATTCGGGCCTTATTGCCCGATGCACGAATTGCTACGGCCCATGGACGTATGACTGAAAGTGAGCTCGAGAGCCAATTGATCAGCTTCCTAGAGGGCGAGGCGGATATTTTAGTCTCAACGACAATCATCGAGACGGGAATCGACATTCCAAACGTCAACACCCTCATCGTCCACGATGCCGACAAAATGGGACTGTCCCAGCTCTACCAACTCCGAGGTCGTGTCGGACGTTCGAATCGCATCGCCTATGCGTACTTTACGTATCGGAAAGACAAGCGCTTGACGGAAGTGGCAGAAAGTCGTCTTCAGGCCATCAAAGAGTTCACAGAGCTCGGCAGTGGTTTTAAGATTGCGATGCGCGACTTGTCGATTCGTGGGGCCGGGAACTTACTCGGTGCACAACAGTCTGGATTCATCGATTCGGTCGGTTTCGATCTGTACTCACAAATGCTCTCTGAAGCCATTGAGGAACGGAAAGACCGCATGCGTGGACAAGCGAAACAAGTCGTCTTCAAACCGGAGATCACGTTCCAGGCCGATGCGTATATTCCTGATGATTACTTGTCAGATAGCGAATTGAAGATTGAGATGTACAAACGCTTCAAATATGTAGATACGCCGAGCGCGTTGTTCGCCCTTCAAGATGAACTGATTGAACGGTTTGGTGAATTCCCAGAACCGGTCGCGCTGCTCATTCAATTGACACGTCTACGTATTTATGGAGAACTGGCAAAAGTGAGTCGAATCAAGCAGACGCCAGGACGCATCGAGATTGTCTTATCGAAAGAATCGACGACGGCTCTGGATGTCCCGTCCTTCATGGAGTGGTCGATGCCTCTTGGTCGCAAGCTTGGCGTAGGGCAAGAAGACGGCGCCTTGAAACTGTCACTCAGCGGTCGGATGCCGCTAACAGAGCTCTTGAATGATGCCGATACTGTATTAGAAGAACTGATGAAGCGGTTGGTGGGCGATGCGGTCGCCAAGTAAGTTTGCGCAAGGCGTCGTTCTGTTCGCCCTTGCCGGCTACGTATCGAAACTGATCAGCTTCGCCTATCGTGTCCCCTATCAAAACTTGGCGGGGGACTTCGGACTTTATGCCTATCAAACCGTCTATCCGTTCGCGGCCATCGTGGCGTCACTCGGCATTTATGCGATGCCGGTCGTCATTGCGAAAATCGGCGTCGGTGCGAAAGGGACGAATCGTAAGTTAGAAGTCTTATGGGGAAGCTTTTACGCCTTACTTCTACTCTCGTCCATGCTTGTCGTCACGGTATGGCTGTTTGCCCCGACCCTAGCGAAATGGCTTGGAGATGAGCAGCTAGCTCCTGCACTTCGCGTGATCAGTTTGAGTTATTTACTCATGCCGGCGTCAGCCGTGTTGCGCGGGGCTTTTCAATCGAGAGATGACTTACGACCGAGCGCATGGTCGCAAGTGCTCGAGAACTTTGTCCGCGTGACGGTCATGCTGTCCCTATTATGGATTGGGGTCCGTCTCGGAAAAGATGCATATACGCTCAGTCAATATGCGTATGGTGCGACGCTCATCGGTGGGCTTGTAGCGATTGCCTTTTTAGTTTATCGCGCACGAGGAGTGCGGATTGTGAGGGTGCGCCGCGTCACGTTTCGGAGAGGAATGAAACTCTTGTTGACGACGGGTTTCGCGGTCGGATTCGCATCACTCGGGATTTTATGGATGCAACTGGTCGACTCCTTCACCATCGTCAATTTGATGGGTGGCACATATGAGGCGAAGGTGAGCAAAGGAGTATTCGATCGAGGATATCCGCTCGTGCAATTCGCCATTTTGTTCACCACGACCATCGGGATGGCCAACGTGCCGACGCTCGTCCGTCACTATCGGGCAGGGCATCTCCAAAAGACGACGCAGGGACTCCGGTCGATGATTCGTGTGACGACGGCGATTGCTGGTGCAGCGACTATCGGATTGATGGGTGTCATGTTTTTCTTAAATGTGGCCCTGTTTGAAGATGAATCTGGGACACGAGCCCTTGTCTTCTTAGCAACGAGCACGTTCGCTGCCTCCTTGGCGATTGCGAGCATGACATGTTTGCAGGCGATTGACCGAGAGTGGGTCGCGGCACGCAGCATGGTTGTCGCAATGTTAGTGAAAAGTGCGGTAAACGCATGGCTCGTACCGAGTTACGGAATTGAAGGCGCGGCAATCGGAACATCCATTGGATTTTTAGCGATGGCGTTCTATAATTTCCGGGCGCTTGACCGCTCGATTCCGCTCGGATCATTTCGATCGAAACACTATAAGTCGCTATGGAAAGCCCTCGTACCCATGTTGATCCTCATTGCCGTGTTAAACTGGCTAGGTCAGATGTGGGTCGACTCGCGAATCACTGCGTTCGGTTGGTTAATCGGAATGGTGTGTAGCGGTGCCTTCCTCTATGTATGGAGATTATGGAGTACGCGAATGCTGTCACTTGCGGAATGGGAACTGATCCCGTTCGGAAGTCGTCTGCTCGACGTGCTCGAGAAAAAGGAGAACTAATATGGGTTATACAATCACGGTGGTCGGACTCGGGTCTGGTGAGTTGAATCAATTGCCGCTCGGTGTGTACCGCCATTTAAAGCAGCAACCGCTCGTCTGGTTGCGCACAAAAGAACACCCTGTCGTTCAAGAGTTAGAAGCGGAAGGACTCGTGTTCGAATCATTTGATTCGGTCTATGAATCGAGTGATACGTTTGAAGAAGTATACGACCAGATTGTCGAGACGTTATTGAGTAAAAGTGAAGAAATGGCGATCACATACGCCGTACCGGGCCATCCGTTCGTAGCGGAACGGACCGTCGAACTATTGGTGGAACGCGGTGCCGACCTTCATGTACTCGGTGGTCAAAGTTTCCTCGATGCCATGTTCCAGGCGCTCCGGATCGACCCAATCAATGGATTTCAACTGCTCGATGCGACCGCACTCGACCTTGAACGTTTGCAGGTGACCCAACATGTGCTTATCGGGCAAGTGTACGATGGATTCGTGGCGGGTGACGTCAAAGTGCAATTGATGGAACGGTATCCGGACGACCATCCCGTCACCCTTGTGACGGCTGCCGGTACGACGCAAGAACGGATTGAGCACATTCCGTTATTCGAAATGGACCGGATGGCGGAAGTGAATAACTTGACGACGCTCTACGTTCCGCCGCTCGAGGATGAATCGTATTTGGCGAAGGATTTTGCGACACTCAAACAAATCATCGCAACGCTTCGAGGACCAGACGGGTGCCCGTGGGATCGTAAACAGACGCATGCGTCACTTCGCAAGTATCTATTAGAAGAGGCGTATGAGTTGATTGAAGCGATCAATGCAGAAGACGATGATGCCATCATCGAAGAACTCGGTGACGTCTTGCTCCAAGTGATGTTGCATGCTCAAATCGGAGAAGATGAGGGCTATTTCGATATTCGTGACGTAATCGGTTCCATCAGTGAGAAGATGGTGCGCCGCCATCCACACGTCTTTGGCGATGTCACCGTCGAAGATGCCTCTGACGTGGTGAAAAACTGGAATGCGATTAAACAGACGGAAAAAGGGGAAAAGAAACAATCGCAACTCGATGGTGTTCTCGTCGACCAACCTTCATTGATGCGAGCGGAGCAACTTCAAAAGAAAGCGGCTCACGTCGGATTTGAGTGGGATGACGTATCCGGTGCCTTCGAAAAACTGGAAGAAGAGTTAAAAGAATGGCATGAAGACCTAAGTGATGAATCGGAACTTGGAGACGTATTGTTCTCCATCGTGAACATTGCGCGATACGTTGGGCTGAATGCCGAGCAAGCATTAGAACAGACGAACCGAAAGTTCAAACGTCGATTCGAGTATGTGGAAGCGAACGGTGACCTTCACCAGATGACACTCGAACAGATGGATGCGCTTTGGAACGAGGCAAAGGAGAAAGGTTTATGAGACTAGATAAGTTTTTAAAAGTGTCACGTCTAATCAAGCGTCGCACTTTGGCAAAAGAAGTGGCGGACCAAGGACGAATTCAACTGAATGGGCAAGTCGCGAAGGCGAGCACAGAAGTCAAAGTCGGAGATGAGTTACAAATTCGCTTCGGAAATAAACTCGTCACGGTCGTCATCGATTCAATCGCAGAACATGCACGTAAAGAAGATGCGAAAGAAATGTATCGTTTACTTAAAGAAGAGAAGATGGACGGTAGTATCAACTCATAAAAAAAAGTATACTTAATGTATTAAGAGGAGGGGGATGAGGCGATGAACGGACGTAATCCGATGGATCGACAACGACGCATTCGAGCGCTAGATGAGCGTAGAGAACAGTTAGAAAAAGATACACATCGCCGACGAGTTCATCTTCGACGTCGTTTGGCAGCAGCCTCTCTCCTGTTTTTATTTGTCATGGTGTTGATTGGACAGAGCTACTTCTCGAAAGTAGGGTACGTATCGGACCAGCAACAAGCCTACGCACAAGCAAAAGTGGAGTTGCGTGAACAGCAGGCCGAACAGGATGAGTTGAAAGAGCAAGTGGAACGGTTACAGGATGAGGATTATATCGCGAACTTAGCACGAAACGAACTGCTTTTCTCTAAAGATGGAGAGATTATTTTCTACTTCTCGCCAGAGGAATAAGTCGGTTCGTTGACCGTTAGGGAAACGACTCGTATAATTAGAAAGAATCAATCAAAAAAGGAGTACATTATTTTATGTCAATTGAAGTAGGAAGCAAGGTACAAGGTAAGGTTACAGGGATTACGCATTTCGGAGCGTTCGTCGAGCTCCCAAATGGCAAGACAGGATTAGTACACATCAGTGAAGTGGCAGACTCTTACGTCAAAGACATTAACGAAGTGTTGACAGTCGGTCAAGAAGTCACGGTAAAAGTGTTGAACGTCGAAAATGATGGGAAAATTGGGTTGTCCATCAAGAAAGCAGTCGACCGTCCTGTAAGCGAACGTCCTGAGCGTCCTGAGCGTCCAGCTGGTGAGCGTTTCTCTCGTGGCCCACGTCCAGGTGGCCCAGGTCAAGGTGGTCCACGCGGTGGCGGCGGTCCACGCGGTGGCGGCCCACGTGGTGGCGGTCGTCGTGAACAACGTCGTGAACCAGAAACATTCGATACATTGATGAGTAAGTTCTTGAAAGATAGCGACGAGCGTCTTTCGACGTTGAAACGTCAAACAGACTCAAAACGCGGTGGACGCGGAGCCAAGCGCGGGTAATCCTTCGTATACCAATTAGCTTCTACTCGTAACCATAGAGGTCTTGTAATGAGACGAGCCATGAACATTTTCGTTCATGGCTTTTTTTCTGTTTAAAAATTTATAAAAAATAGCTAAAAGAGTTGCTTTTTTTCGAGGAAGGGAGCAAAATAGGGAACATGAAAAAATAGTTATGTTTTATAAGTGAAGGTGGAGAGAAAAATGAATGGATGGAAACTGTGGATGGCGGAGTGGCGAAGTATCTTCAAGAACCCACGTGTGTTGGTTCCGATTCTCGCAGTCGCACTCGTACCGTTAATGTACGCAGGGATGTTCCTATGGGCTTTTTGGGATCCGTATGGACAGATGAAAGATTTGCCGGTCGCCATCGTCAATGAAGACAAAGGGGCAACGTTTGAAGGAGAGTCGCTTGCGATTGGAGATGACCTCATTGATAAGCTGCTGGATTCGGAGGCGTTCAAGTTCGTCGAAACGACGAAGAAAGAAGCGGAATCTGGACTGAAAGACCATGACTACTACATGGCGATCGAGATTCCAAAAGACTTTTCAGAAAAAGCGACGACTGCTTTAGATGAACATCCGGAGCAACTCGAACTGAAGTATATCGCAAATGAATCGTATAACTTCTTAGCCGCACAAATCGGTGGTTCCGCGATGGAACAAGTCAAAGCGGAACTGTCAACCGAAGTCTCGAAACAGTATGTCAGTGCGTTGAAAGACGGATTGAATGATGTGGCAGACGGACTTGGTGAAGCCGCAGATGGTGCAGCGACACTTGCGGACGGCTCAACGTCAGCAAAAGACGGTGCCGTCAAGTTGGCGGACGGGACGAAGCTTCTCGCTTCGAAACAACGTGAGCTCGCGGATGGAGCAAGCCAATTAAACGATGGGATGACTCAGTTGGCCGATGGTTCATCTGAACTCGCGGATGGGACGAAGCTTCTCGCTTCGAAACAACGGGAGCTCGCGAATGGAGCAAGTCAATTACGTGATGGTGTTTCGCAATTGGCTGATGGCTCATCTGCACTCGCGGATGGCAGTCAACAAGTGTACGAGGGCTCAGCCTCACTTGCGGACGGGGTCCATCGTGTCAGTGAGGGCGCTTCTGCCTTACAAGGCGGGACGAGCCAACTCGTTGACGGAACAGGGGCGTTCGCATCGAAACTAGATGAACTACACACAGGTGCGAAGACGTTGAACCAAGGTGTTCAAGACCTTGCTGCCGGAATCGAGCGCTCAAAAGAGGGGGCATCTGCATTACAGGATGGTGCCACAAAACTCACAGGAGCGTTGACTCAGGCGAAGGAAGGAAACGCGGCACTTGTCGCGGGTCAAACAGACGTGGTCAATGGGATCGGACAAATGAAGTCTGAATTGACTGCGAAACAAGATGAGTTGATTGGACAATTGACAGCACTCGCTGAGTCGGGTCAATCGGCATCACCTGAAATGCTTCAAGCCATCGCTGCACAACTGAGCGAAGGGAAGCAAGAGACGGCGGCCGGGTTTGATCAACTATCCGCTGGTGCTGCAAAAGTGAAAGAAGGACAGGTCGCACTTGGTGCAGGTCTTGATCAGGCAGGTACAGGTGCAAACAAACTGTCGACTGGACTTTCTGACTTGAGTGCCGGTCAAACGAAATTAGCCGAAGGTGCGAACGCGTTGGCAAGTGGTTCAAGTCAAATCGAGCAAGGTACTCAAACGGCGGCCGATCGTTCCCAAGAACTTGTGTCAGCGAGTGCGAAGCTCAATCAAGGCGCGACACAACTTCAAGATGGGACAACTGAACTCGCCGCTGGAAGTGACAAGCTTGTAGACGCGACCGGACAGTTGTCTGAAGGTAGCGAAAAGCTTGCGGATGGAGCGAAGAGCGCAAGCACCGGTACAAATGAATTGGTGAATGGTGCGAATCAGTTAGCGGATGGTGGTCAAAAGCTGCAGTCAGGAAGTCGTGAACTGGCCGAAGGCGCGAAGAGTGCCGGAGCCGGAACGAGCAAGCTGACGGATGGCGCGAATCAGCTCGCGAATGGTGGAGAAGAACTTTCAGACGGTAGCGGTGAACTCGCTGACGGCATGAAGGAGCTCGCATCAGGTAGCGATGAACTTCGTGACGCCTTAGTGAAAGGTGCGAAAGACGCAGACATCGGTTTAACGGATGACAACGTCGAGATGATGGCCGGTCCAGTGTCGCTCGTCGACAACTCGATTCACGAGGTGCCTAACTACGGTACTGGATTCGCTCCATACTTCATGTCACTCGGACTTTTCGTTGGAGCACTCCTTCTCTCGATCGTTTATCCGTTATACGATCCAGCAGGACGTCCGAAACGTAGTCTTTCGTGGGTATTGTCGAAATCTGGTGTCCTCATGGTCGTCGGATTCCTGCAAGCCTTGATTCTCGATGTGGCGATGGTGCAACTGCTCGGTCTTGAAGTGAGCGAACCATTAAAATTCTTCGGTTTCAGCTGGTTGACGAGCATCACGTTCCTCTTTATCGTACAGTTGCTCGTGACAACACTCGGAAACCCTGGACGTTTCGTGGCGATCGTCTTGTTGATTTTACAATTGACGACGTCAGCCGGGACGTTCCCGCTTGAATTGATTCCAAGAGCATTGCAACCGTTCAATGCCTTGCTTCCAATGACGTATACGGTTGCCGGATATAAAGAAATTCTATCGGCAGATGGTGCGCAGTACTTGCAGACGGCGACAACCTATTTAGTGTTTGTGGCTGCCGGATGTTTTGCATTACTATGGGCGTACTTCCGGATCGCATGGAAGAAAAAATATCGTCAAGTCGCATCAGAAGCATGATGTAAATACGATACAAAATCGTGTATAGTGGGGAAGACGACACTATACACGATTTTTTTCTTAAAAAAATATAAAAAAAGAATTGACACTCGAATGGTGACTGGTTATTATAGAAAATGTGCTTAGGACACAACAATAACATGGCGGTGTAGCTCAGCTGGCTAGAGCGTACGGTTCATACCCGTGAGGTCGTGGGTTCGACTCCCTCCGCCGCTACCATTTTATTTAGGCCCGTTGGTCAAGCGGTTAAGACACCGCCCTTTCACGGCGGTAACACGGGTTCGAATCCCGTACGGGTCACTTAACCTAAGCGTAAAGAAGCCATCTCAATCGAGATGGCTTCTTTTGTTATATCAAGGAGGGAATTCATGAAAAAGGTACTCGTCGCTGTGTCGGGTGGAGTCGATTCCATTGTCTTATTGGACCGTCTCGTCAAGCAAGGATGGGATGTGGCGGTGGCGCACGTCCATCACGGTTTACGAGAAGCATCAGATGAAGAGTACACGTTCGTCGCACACGTAGCGGCATCCTACCAAGTCGCGTTTCATGGTACGCGTCTCCATTTTCAAGAAGGAGCATCACAGGCTCATTACCGTAAGGCCCGCTACCGCTTTTTTGAAGACGTCATGAATGAACATGGATACGATACACTGGCCACGGCTCATCATGCGGATGATGTGTTGGAGACGGTGCTCATTCAACTTCACCGAAACGTAATCGAAGTGAAAGGAATTCCCGAGAGAAGAACGTTCGGGCGTGGGACGTTGATCCGTCCTTTATTAAGAGAAACAAAGGTGCAACTCATCGAGTATGCTCGGAAAAACAAACTTGTCTGGAAGGAAGATGCCACCAATCAGGAAGTGACCTATTTACGGAACCGGATCCGTCACGAAATCATCCCGAGGCTGAAACAACTGTGGCCGACAGTCGTTGATGATGTATACGATACGGCGAAACAGGCATACGCTGAATGGGACATGCGTTACCAGTCATGTGGGCGATGGATTGAAGAAAATGTGCAGCTTGAAATGAAAGCGTTTCATGTGAAACTTGATGAGTTTAATCGCTTATCCTCACTTGAGCGATATACGGTCGCTCGCTTGCTGTCCCGTCGCTATGGGGTAGAGGTCGGTGAGGGGGTCGAGAAGCTAAGCGTGAGTGAAAAGGATACCGGCACCTACCACCTGTCGGGTGAGTGGTTCATGATGAAGCAGAATAGGGTACTTAATCTTGTACAACGTTCGGCAGAAGCGTCACTTTATCCTATTCAGATCGAGTCGTTACCAGCCGTCGTTCAATTTGGGCAGCGTACGGTTTCGTTGTCCATCGAAGAAGGACGAGAAGGTATTCCGCTAAATGAAATTACTTGCCCGCTGACGATTCGTTCGCTCGCACCGGGGGACCGGATGAAGTTGAACGTGGGGACAAAAAAAGTGTCCCGCATCCTCATCGACGAAAAGATTGAGCGAACCATTCGACCGACACTCCCGCTGCTTGAGGACGCCTCGGGGCGGATTCTCGCGATTGTCGGGGTAAGAGTTTCAGAATTTCTAGACAAGTCGGATGCGATTTGCCTACGATTAATGGTAAAATGATGATTGTGTCGAAACAGAAAGAGGAGGATTTCAAGATGTCATTGATGAACGATATGGAGAAAATTTTAATCTCACGTGAAGAGATTCAAGAAAAGGTGAAAGAACTCGCTGGAACATTGAGCGAAGACTATAAAGAAGAGTTCCCGCTTCTCGTATGTGTATTGAAAGGCGCGATGCCATTCATGTCGGACCTCGTCAAAGAAATGGATATCCATTTAGAGATGGATTTCATGGACGTGTCGACATATCATGGAGGAACTTCTTCGACAGGTGAAGTGAAAATCGAGAAGGATTTAAATACATCTGTAGAAGGACGCGACATCTTGATTGTAGAAGATATTATTGATAGTGGATTGACGCTTGGTTACCTCGTCGATCTTCTTAAATACCGTAAAGCGAAGTCTGTGAAGATTGTCACGCTTCTCGATAAGCCGACTGGCCGTAAAAATGGTTTATCAGCAGACTATAGTGGTTTCGTGATTCCACACGAATTCGTTGTCGGCTACGGTCTTGATTACGAAGAGAAATATCGTAACCTTCCTTATGTCGGTGTGCTCAAACCGAGCGTTTACGGGGGCTAACGTTTTTCTTTTGAAAATGTGACGTGGTAAGATAAAGGAAATCCCCAAAGTATAGGCATATACTGAATGGGCGAGAACATCGTTTCTCGGAATAGGAGGCAGAGAATGAATCGTGCAGTGAAAAACACATTGGTTTTTGGTGTGATTTTCCTAGCCTTGATCTTGTTCCTTCAATATTTGCAGAATCCGAATAGTCAGAGTGAAACGCTCTCGTATTCGAAATTCCTAGAATATGTGGAAGATGATCGGATTGAGACGGCAACCGTACAAGAAATCCCGGGGGCTATCTCGATTACAGGCGATCTTACAGGAGATGAAGACCAACGTTATGAAACAAACATTCCAGCGAACGAAGCGGAATATGCGGATGTATTAACGCAGCTTCGAGCGAATACGGATATTCAAATCGAGGAGGCTGAATCCAACAGTAGCTGGTTCAGCATCGTCTTCGCGATTTTACCGTTCATTATCATCTTCATCTTGTTCTTCTTCTTGTTGAACCAAGCGCAAGGTGGTGGCGGTGGTGGTCGTGTGATGAACTTCGGGAAATCGAAGGCGAAACTATACGACCAAGAGAAACGTCGCGTCACATTCAAAGATGTGGCTGGGGCGGACGAAGAGAAGCAAGAACTCATCGAAGTCGTTGAATTCTTGAAAGATCCTCGCAAATTCTCGAAACTCGGCGCACGTATTCCAAAAGGGGTCTTACTCGTAGGTCCTCCAGGGACAGGTAAAACACTCTTGGCTCGTGCGGTAGCCGGTGAAGCCGGTGTTCCGTTCTTCTCGATCTCAGGTTCGGACTTCGTTGAGATGTTTGTCGGGGTCGGGGCGTCACGTGTTCGTGACTTGTTCGAAAACGCGAAAAAGAATGCGCCATGTATCATCTTCATCGATGAAATTGATGCGGTCGGTCGCCAGCGTGGTGCCGGTCTCGGTGGTGGACACGATGAGCGTGAACAAACATTGAACCAACTCCTTGTTGAGATGGATGGATTCAGTGATAACGAAGGGATCATCATGGTTGCGGCGACAAACCGTCCAGATATCCTTGACCCGGCCCTCCTTCGTCCAGGTCGTTTTGACCGTCAAATTACGGTCGATCGTCCGGATGTCAAAGGGCGCGAAGAAGTATTGAAAGTCCATGCACGTAACAAGCCACTCGATTCGACGGTGGACTTGAAGTCGATTGCACAACGTACGCCTGGTTTCTCTGGGGCAGACTTAGAGAACCTCTTGAACGAAGCGGCACTCGTTGCGGCACGTTCGAACCGTACAGCTGTTTCAGTTGTCGATGTGGAAGAAGCGATTGACCGTGTCATCGCAGGTCCTTCGAAGAAGAGTCGCATCATCTCTGAAAAAGAGCGCAACATTGTTGCATATCACGAAGCGGGTCACACAATCATCGGTCTCGAGCTTGAGAATGCGGATGAAGTACACAAAGTGACAATCGTTCCACGCGGAAACGCGGGCGGATATGTCGTCATGCTTCCGAAAGAAGATCGTTACTTCATGACAAAACCTGAACTCGAAGACAAGATTGTTGGTCTTCTTGGTGGTCGCGTCGCCGAAGATGTCATCTTTGGAGAAGTGTCGACCGGAGCGAGCAATGACTTCCAGCGCGCTACTGGTATCGCACGTAAGATGGTCATGGATTACGGGATGAGCGATAAACTCGGACCGCTCCAGCTCGGTTCAAACCATGGCGGACAAGTCTTCCTCGGTCGTGATTTCCAGACAGAGCAGAACTACTCGGATGCGATTGCGCAAGAAATCGATTTGGAGATTCGAGACATCATCAATCGCTGTTACGCGAAAGCGAAGCAGATTTTGACAGATCGTCGCGAAGATCTCGAACTCGTTGCGAAGACGTTGCTTGATGTCGAGACGCTTGACTCGAAACAGATTCGTCATTTGATCAAGACACGCGAGTATCTTCCGCATGAGCCGGAAGAGGACGTGGATGGATCGACGGATGCGGATGACGCAGCGAAGAAAGATGATGCAGCCGTTCAACACGGTCAAGTCGTCGATCAACCTGAAGTTGTCCAAGACAGCCAGCCGGATGTCGTACCTGAAGGCGATAAGCCAGAAGCGACACCGACAGAACGTCCGAATAACGAATCACGTTAATGAATGAGACGAATGCCCTTGACGAGGCATTCGTCTTTTTTCGTGTTATAATTCGAGCGAACTGCAATTGACAACAAAGTGAGGAACTATATCATGATTTTAGTGATTGATGTTGGAAATACAAATATTGTTCTCGGGATGTACGATGGAGATCATCTCGTACACCATTGGCGCATCTCAACGGATCGTACAAAAACGACCGACGAGTACGGCATGCTGGTGAAATCGCTATTCGATCATTCGAACATCTCGTTCGACCAGGTCGAGGGAGTGATCTTATCTTCTGTCGTACCTCCTGTTATTTTCCCACTTGAACAAATGTCGCAACGATACTTCAATGTACGTCCAATCGTTGTGGGACCAGGTGTGAAGACAGGGTTGGACATTCATGTCGAGAACCCTCGCGAAGTCGGGGCCGACCGAATTGTCAACGCGGTGGCTGGGATCGCCAAATATGACGGTCCGCTCATAATTGTTGATTTTGGGACGGCAACCACGTATTGTTACATCGATGAGAAACGTCGTTACCATGGCGGAATCATCTCACCAGGTATCATGATTTCAGTGGAGGCACTCTATCAGCGTGCCGCGAAACTACCTCGGATTGAATTGGCGACTCCACCGACAGTCATTGGTAAGAATACGATTCAAGCGATGCAATCAGGGACATATTATGGATATGTGGCCCAAGTGGACGGTATCGTGAACCGGATGAAGCGTGAAGTCGGTGAAGCGACTGTCATTGCAACGGGCGGGCTGGCACGATTGATCAGTGAACATGCAGAGACGATTGACCATGTGGATTCGTTCCTGACACTCGAAGGCCTCCGTCTCATTTACGAGCGCAATCAAAAGTAAACTAAAGGAGTTACATCATATGATTCATACAGAACAACAAGCATTACTCGACCAGATGAAGGATGACTATCTCGTTCGTGCCCTCGGTTTTAACGGAGAGGTTCGTGCCTTTGCCGCACGCACGACAAAAACGGTATATGAGACGCAACTTCGTCATCAAACGACACCGGTTGCTTCAGCTGCCCTCGGACGGACGATGACAATCGGTTCGATGATTGGAGCGATGCAAAAAGGTGCAGCGCGTGTCACGCTTAAAGTAGAAGGTGATGGTCCAATCGGGAAAATCATCGTGGACGCAGATACAGCAGGAGATGTTCGTGGATATGTGTCATACCCGCGTGTCGATGGCGGCACATTCGTCAACGAACAAGGAATGACGAAATTGAAAGTCGGCGAAGCCGTCGGGAAAGGGACCATCTCTGTCATTAAAGACTTAGGCTTGAAAGACTATGTCGGTGGTTCTTCAGAGATTCAAACGGGCGAAATCAGTGAAGACTTCACGTACTATTTCGCGACATCTGAGCAAGTGCCGTCAGTCGTCGGAGCGGGTGTCCTCGTCTTACCGGAAGATGAATCGATTCTTGCGGCAGGCGGAATCATCGTCCAGCTGCTCCCGAACGCTTCTGAAGAGACGGTACAAGCGCTCGAAAAAGCACTTCAGACGTTCCCACCCGTATCGGTTTTGATTGGTGAAGAAAAAACGCCAGAAGAAATGCTTCAATTACTCCTTGGCGATAGCCTTGATGTCCTCGACACGAACCCGATCCAGTTCAACTGCACATGCAGCCGTGAACGAATGGAAAGTGCCATTATCGGTCTCGGAAAAGAAGAGATTCGTCAGATGATTGAAGAAGATGGTGGAGCCGAAGCCGTATGTCATTTCTGTGGCGAAAAGTATCATTTCTCAGCGGAACAGTTAGAGACGATGAAAGTTCAGGCGCAGGCGTAAGCAACGTTCCAAATTGCATATTTTCAATTCGATAGGGTATGATAACAATATCGGAATAGTCGGAATTATGAAGGAGGAAATGCAATGCGTATCGTAAACTCAGTAACAGACTTGATTGGAAAGACTCCGATTGTGAAATTGAACGGAATGACTGGACCAGAGGATGCCAACGTGTATCTGAAGCTCGAATATATGAACCCGGGATCAAGCGTCAAAGACCGGATCGCCCTCGCCATGATCGAAGCGGCCGAAAAAGACGGTATCTTGAAGCCAGGTGATACAATCATCGAGCCAACAAGCGGAAACACGGGCATCGGGCTCGCGATGGTCAGTGCCGCAAAAGGATATAAAGCCATTCTCGTTATGCCTGAAACGATGAGCATGGAACGCCGAAACCTCCTTCGTGGATACGGGGCCGAATTGATTTTGACACCAGGACCTGAAGGGATGGGTGGGGCGATTCGTCGCGCTACTGAAGAAGCCGAGAAACATGGCTACTTCCTCCCGCAACAATTCAATAACGCTGCCAACCCGAACGTTCATGAAATGACGACGGGACCTGAGATTGTGGAGGCATTTGAAGAATCAGGACTTTCAGTCGACGCTTTGATTGCCGGAGTCGGGACAGGCGGTACCATTACTGGCGCAGGTAAAGTCGTGAAGGCGAAGTACCCGGACGTAAAAATTCTCGCCGTTGAACCGGTCGATTCACCTGTCTTATCAGGCGGGAAGCCGGGACCTCATAAGATTCAAGGGATTGGGGCTGGATTCGTTCCATCCATCCTCGACACGGAGATTTATGAAGGGGTTCTTCAAATCACGACAGAGCAAGCGTTCGAATACGCTCGTCAGGCGGCACGTACGAACGGTGTCCTCGGTGGTATCTCTTCAGGAGCTGCCATTGCGGCAGCGCTTGATACAGCGAAACGTCTTGGTAAAGGGAAAAACGTATTGGCGATTATCCCGTCAAACGGTGAACGTTACTTGAGCACACCGCTCTATCAGTTTGATGAAGAGTCAAACGAGAGTCGCGTATAACATTTCAGGCAGTAATCGAGAGACATTCTCTTTCGATTGCTGCCTTTTCTTGTGTACAATAAAAGGCATGAATGAATAGACGGAGGAATGACATGTGAGATCGACTGCGTTCAGAACAAAGCGGATGACGAAAGAGAAGATGTATGAGGCATACATGACGTTGACAGCGGATCAACCGTATCATGCATGGTTAGAGAGTGGGAGAGCGGGACGGTATACGATTGCGGGAATCGAGCCGTTCGGTCGCTTTCATGTAAAAGACGGTGTCGGACTCTTGCAAGTGGGCGATACGACCGAAACGCTATACGGAAAGCCGCTTGAGCTCGTCAGTGAGGTGCGGAAGCGATTTGAGGCCGAGCGTCCGGAAGGGGCTCCTCCTTTCTTTGGTGGCATGATCGGGTATGTCAGTTATGATGTGGCCCGGACGATTGAACGTCTCCCTGAGCAAGCGGAGGATGATTTGTCGACACCAGACGTCTCGTTTCTTCTGTTTGATGAGGTGGCGGTGTTCGATGAAGTGGATTCGACTCTGTACTTGATGGTGACGGCGAAGGAAGGTGCAGAACGTAAGGCGGACCGATTGGCGGCCATGTGGAACGTCGAGTCGCATTACGCGTTCAAGCCGACAGGGCAGTCATCGGTAGAGCGATCGCGCTCCATGTCCCAGGAAGAGTTTGTTGAAGCGGTCAAACGGATTCAGTCCTATATCGTAGAAGGGGACGTGTTCCAAGTGAACTTGAGCGTTCGGCAGTCTGAACCGCTTCTCGCTGACCCGCGTCGTGTATATGATACGTTGCGACAAATGAATCCATCTCCTTATATGGGCTATTTCGTGGACGACGCTTTGACGATGGTCTCCGCTTCACCAGAGTTGTTGCTTGAAAAACATGGAACCGACATTTCGACACGCCCGATCGCGGGTACGCGTCCACGTGGCAAAGATGATGTGGAAGACTTGGAGTTGGCGAACACGTTGCTTGAAAACGAGAAAGAGCGAGCAGAACACGTCATGCTCGTCGACCTCGAACGGAACGACCTTGGCAAGGTGGCGGCATATGGCAGCGTTCATGTTGATGAATTGATGGTGATTGAGAAATACTCACACGTACAACATATCGTCTCGAACGTACGGGGTACGATTCGGGATGAAGTATCAGGAGCCGAAGCGCTGGCAGCGATGTTCCCAGGCGGCACCATCACCGGCGCCCCGAAAATTCGAACGATGGAAATCATCGAAGAACTCGAACCAGTTCGCCGGGGACTCTACACCGGTTCATATGGATGGTTAAGTTGGAATGACGACCTTGTCTTCAATATCACGATTCGAACGATGGTCGTGAAAGACGGAATCGCATACGTTCAAGCGGGAGCAGGTATCGTGATTGATTCGGATCCGGTCTCGGAATATGAAGAATCCCTGTCCAAAGCGAAGGCGCTATGGGCGGCGAAACACATGACGGAGGAAACGACATGATTGTATTGATCGACAACTATGACTCATTTACGTATAACTTGGTGCAATATTTCGGTGAACTCGGTCAAGAACTGGTCGTGTATCGAAACGATGAAGTCACGATTCAAGAGATTGAGGCGCTTGCCCCGAGTTATCTTGTCATTTCGCCGGGACCTTGCACTCCGAATGAGGCGGGAATTAGCATCGAGGCAATCCGAGCGTTCGCAGGTCGTATCCCGATTTTAGGGGTTTGCCTCGGACATCAGGCGATTGCGCAAGCGTTCGGCGGAGAAGTCGTCCATGCGGAGCGGCTCATGCATGGAAAAACGTCGAAGATTCAACATGACGGAAAATCGATTTTCAAGGAGATTCCACAACAGACGATTGTGACCCGTTACCATTCGTTGGCCGTGGAGCGTTCGTCGCTACCAGAGTGTCTAATGGTCACTGCAGAGACGGAGACTGGAGAAATCATGGCACTCCGTCACCGAACGCTTCCGATCGAAGGGGTGCAATATCACCCTGAAGCGATTTTGACTGAGCATGGGAAAGAAATGATTCGAAACTTTATCGAGGAGTATCGTCATGTGGTATTGGCATAACGGAGAGTTAGTCGAGCGTGAGAAGGTGTTGATCCCGGTTGAAGATCACGGTTTCTTGTATGGAATGGGCTTGTTCGAGACGTTCCGTACATATGAATTCGTCCCTTTCCTGTTCGATGCCCACTGGGAGCGCTTGATAAAGAGTCTCGATGAGCTGTGGATAGACTTCCCGTTTACGAAAGAAGAAATCGGGACGGCGATTCAGCAACTGTGCCGTCAAAATGATGCACCCGACCTCTATATCCGCTTGAACGTGTCGGCGGGGGTTGCACCACTTGGTCTCTATGCGGGGCGTTATGAGACACCGAACGTCACGTTGATCGTCAAACCGCTCTCCTCAGAAGTCGTACCACAGGAAAAGCGAGTCGAACCGATCCCGTTTCCGAGAAGTCGTCCTGAAGCAGCTTTTCGATTAAAATCGCATCATTACATGAACAATATCCTTGGGAAACGGACCTTACAAGACCAGAGTGCTGAAGGACTATTTGCGGACGAGCATGGATGTGTAGTGGAAGGGCTCGTGTCGAACATTTTTTGGGTCGGTCCAGATGATAGGTTATACACGACTCCGCTCTCGAGCGGAGCACTCGCAGGTGTGACGCGACAATGGGTGATGGACCATTTCTCTGTAGTCGAACAACCCGTGACATTTGAAGAATTGACTGCAGCGAAAGAGATTTGGATGACGAATTCAATCCAACAAGTCGCTCCGGTGACGCATTATGGAAATCTGAGATACCCCGGTAAAGACGGGGTACGATTTAACGAAGTGTGGGCGAAACTCGTTCGCTCACTTGGTTAGGAGGCGGAAACATGACGAAAATCATGGGTATTTTAAACGTGACCCCGGACTCGTTTTCGGATGGGGGACGGTATACGGCAATCGAGGAAGCTGTACGACATGCGAAACAACTCGTACAAGAAGGTGCCGATGCGATTGATATCGGTGGAGAATCGACAAGGCCGGGCGCAGTACTTGTTTCCGAGGAAGAAGAGATTGAACGTGTCGTCCCAATCATCCGTCGACTAAAAAACGAAATCGATGTCCCGATTTCGATTGATACGTATAAGCCGATGGTGGCGAGAGCGGCAATCGAGGCCGGTGCGACGATCATCAATGACGTATGGGGTTCGAAATGGGGAGACCGCTCGATGGCACGTGTCGCTTTCGAATGTGGGGTTCCCATCATTCTCATGCACAACCGAACAGACCGGGACTACCATCATTTCATTGAAGATGTGGTTAGCGATCTACAGGAATCAATTGAGATTGCACATGCGGCAGGCGTAAGGGATGAGCACATTTGGTTAGATCCGGGCATCGGATTTGCGAAAGACGTGGCGCAAAACCTTGAACTCATGAATCATCTCGACGTGATCACACGTCTTGGGTATCCGGTTCTGCTCGGCACGTCGCGTAAGTCGTTTATCGGGCTTACGCTCGATTTACCGACAGAGGAACGGCTCGAAGGAACGATTGCGACGACGTGTCTTGGCATCATGAAGGGGTGCGACTGGGTGCGCGTGCACGACGTCAAAGCAAACGCCCGTGCGGCGAAGATGATGGATGCGATGATTGGAGGGGATAGACATGGATAAAATATTTGTGAACGGGATGCGTTTTTACGGTTATCATGGGGTGTTTGAAGAAGAAAACCGTCTCGGTCAACGGTTTCACGTGGATTTAATGTGTGAACTGGACCTCGCGCCTGCGGGACGTTCGGATGACTTGAACAATGGGGTCAGCTATGCCGGCTTGTATCAGTTGACGGAAGATATTGTGACGGGAGAACCGGTCAATTTGTTAGAAACACTCGGAGAACGCATCACGACAGCCGTGTTGGCGCATAGTGAGTTGATTCAACGTGTGACGGTTAAAGTCATTAAACCGGACCCACCCATCCCGGGACACTATGACTCAGTGGCAATCGAGATGACAAGGGGACGGACGTCATGATTTATATTGCATTAGGCGCGAACATCGGGGAGCGGGCCGCGCAATTGTCTGCGGCAATCGATGAGATGGAGCGAGCAGGTCTCCACGTCACGAAACAGTCGTCGGTCTATGAGACGGCTCCTGTCGGATATACAGAGCAACCTTCGTTTTTTAATATGGTGGTCGAAGTCGAGAGTCGCCAATCCTCGGACGAACTGCTCAAAACGCTTCAACAGATCGAACAACGATTGGGACGGGAACGTCTATTTAAGAACGGACCGCGTACCATCGACCTTGACATCCTCTTCTATAATGGGGAAGATATACAGTCAGAACACTTAACGGTTCCGCATCCACGCATGCAGGAACGTGCATTTGTTCTTGCCCCGTTAGCGGAGATCGCGCCAGAACTCGTCGTTCGAGGACGGACGGTCGCCTCTTGGCTCGAAGGGTTACCAATGACGGACCGCCAAGATGTCGTCCGGTTACAGTTGCTTACGAATTTGGTGAAATGAAGGATGTGTTGTCTTGACAGGCTTTAAGATTGGAAACATAGAGATTAAAAACCGTGCAGTCCTCGCGCCGATGGCCGGCGTGACCAATCCCGCTTTCCGTTTGATTGCAAAAGAGTTCGGAGCGGGACTCGTCTGTGCCGAAATGGTTAGCGATAAAGGAATCTTGCTCGAGAATGCTCGGACGATGCGCATGCTATACGTCGATGAACGAGAGAAACCGCTCAGTTTACAAATCTTCGGCGGTTCGAAAGATACACTCGTCAGAGCGGCGCAGTACGTCGACCAAAACACCAACGCGGATATCATTGATATCAACATGGGTTGTCCCGTACCGAAAGTGACGAAGTGTGACGCAGGGGCGAAGTGGTTACTCGACCCGGATAAAGTATATGAGATGGTGAATGCCGTCACGAACGTCGTCGAAAAACCGGTCACGGTGAAAATGCGACTCGGTTGGGATGACGAGCACATCTTTATTTTGGATAATGTGAAGGCGGCTCAGTCGGGTGGAGCGGCAGCCATTGCCATTCATGGACGTACGCGTGCCCAACAATATGAAGGAACCGCGAATTGGGATTGGATTGGCGAGGCGAAGAAAGTAGCGACCGTTCCGATTATCGGGAACGGGGATATCGCGACCCCGCAGGATGCGAAACGTGTGATTGACCAATATGGTGTGGATGCCGTCATGATTGGACGTGCGGCACTCGGGAATCCGTGGATGCTCTATCAAACGGTCCAGTACCTTGAAACAGGGGAGCTCCCGCCGGAACCAGAGGCGCGTGAGAAAATCGACATCTGCATGCTTCATCTCGACCGGTTGAGTGCAATCAAAGGTGAGCTGACAGCCGTACGCGAAATGCGTCAACATGCGGCCTGGTATTTGAAAGGGTTGAAAGGTAGTGGTCCGATTCGTAAGCAAATCAACGAAACGGAATCACGCGAAGCGTTCGCGGCGGTCCTTTATGGATTTGTGGACCAACTCGAACGACAACTGTCAGAATTGTGAACTAGTGAAAAGAACTAATTTATGGTAAGCTTGTTTGGCGAAAAAGTGCACCACAACGAATGAACGGCTTCGGCTGTGCTGTTGGCCATCAGGTCGACAGTTTTTTGTTAGGGAGAAACCCAATATGGATAGAGGAGTGAATGGAATAGTGAGCCACGAGTTAGAAATGAATGATCAAATGCAGGTTCGTTTTGAGAAGATGACCGATATGCGTGAGCGCGGTCTCGACCCGTTCGGTCACCGCTTTGATCGTTCTGCACATGCAGGTGAATTACATGAGCAGTATGAATCAATTGAAAAAGAGGCTTTGGCTGAACAAGATGTAGAAGTCACATTGGCTGGACGCATCATGACGAAACGTGGAAAAGGGAAGGTTTTCTTTGCCCACATTCAAGATGTGACAGGTCAAATTCAAATTTACGTTCGCAAAAACGATGTCGGGGATGAGCCGTTTGACTTATTCAAGTCTTCAGACCTCGGTGACATCGTCGGTGTGAAAGGGAAGCTCTTTAAAACGAACGTTGGTGAGCTTTCGATTCACGTGGAAGAGTTTGAATTATTGACGAAGGCGCTTCGCCCGCTTCCGGACAAATATCATGGATTAAAAGATGTGGAACAGCGCTATCGCCAACGCTATCTTGATTTGATTACAAACCAGGACTCGCGTCAGACATTCATTTTGCGTAGCCGCATCATTTCGGAGATTCGCAACTTCTTAAACCAAAAAGGATATTTAGAAGTGGAAACACCGATGTTACACACGATTGCGGGTGGAGCAGCGGCGCGTCCGTTCTTAACGCATCATAATGCGTTGGATATGGAACTTTATATGCGTATTGCCATCGAACTTCACTTGAAACGCTTGATCGTTGGTGGACTCGAGCGCGTGTACGAAATCGGACGTGTATTCCGTAACGAAGGGATCTCTACACGTCACAACCCTGAATTTACGATGATTGAATTGTATGAAGCCTATGCAGATTACAACGACATCATGGATTTGACGGAAGAATTGGTTGCGCACGTAGCGAAAGAAGTACTCGGTACGACAGATGTGCAGTATGGTGAAGATACAATTCATCTTGGCATCGGTTGGAAACGTGCACATATGGTCGACCTTGTTAAAGAAGAGACAGGTGTCGACTTCTGGCAACAAATGTCCGATGAAGAAGCACGTGCTCTCGCAAAAGAACACGGTGTAGAAGTACAAGATCATATGACGTTTGGTCATATCGTGAATGAATTCTTCGAGCAGAAAGTAGAAGAAACGTTGCTTCAACCGACATTTGTTACAGGACACCCGGTTGAAGTATCACCATTGGCGAAGAAGAATGAAACAGATCCACGCTTCACGGATCGTTTCGAGCTATTCATTGTTCGTCGTGAACATGCGAATGCCTTCACGGAGTTGAATGATCCAATCGATCAACGTGAACGCTTTGAAGCACAGTTGCTTGAAAAAGAAGCAGGTAACGATGAGGCACACGAACTCGATAACGATTTCCTTGAGGCACTTGAATATGGTATGCCGCCAACGGGTGGACTTGGAATCGGGATTGACCGCCTCGTCATGTTATTGACGAACGCGCCTTCAATCCGTGATGTTCTTCTTTTCCCAACGATGCGTCATCAACAATAATCAATTTAGTGGTCGGATCATACGTGAGTATGATTCGGCTTCTTTATTTTTGTTAGCCTCGAAACGCATAGGTATGCCATTAAACAGAAGGGATACTAAAGATATAAAACTTTTTTTAAAAAAACTTTTACAAAACCCCTTGCGTTAATGAGAGGTGTACGGTAAAGTAATAAACGTTGCCGCTGATGGCAGCGGAAAAGAAATAAAAAAGTGGTTGACAACTGTGTCGATGACTTGTATTATTTTAAGAGTCGCCAAGAGCGGCAGACGAACTTTGAAAACTGAACGATGAGGCAAAAATAAGTTTTACCATTTTTGAATGAAGCGCAAGCTTCGTC
>NZ_JACSJN010000009.1:0-53518 GCF_018617135.1 Exiguobacterium sp. s163 | reverse complement strand
AGTTGGGGGATCTCCCCCTGTGAGGATAGGACGTTGCCAGGCAACAACGCAGAGGACGACCGAGCATACGCTCGGTCGTTTTTTTGTTTTAGCGATGCTCTCGACATAGAGGCATCGCTTTTCGTTTGCCTTTTTTTAAATCAATGATAAAATATAGTCAAAAGTCAAAGATGGTCAGAGGGTGGTGGAGATGAGAAATATTTCGGATGTCATCGAACAGTATTTGAAGCAAGTCTTGAAGGAAAGTCAGGCAAATGCGATTGAAATCAAACGTCAAGATATCGCACAACGATTCGAATGTGTCCCATCCCAAATCAATTACGTCATCAACACACGTTTTACCGTCGAAAAAGGATATTTAGTAGAAAGTAAACGTGGCGGTGGCGGATATATTCGTATTCGACGCGTCATTTTACACGAAAAACAAGATGTTCTCTCTAGTTTGATGGATGTCATTCATGAACATCCACGTTTGAACGAACAGCTCGTTGAAAATGTGCTGATTCGATTGGTTGAAGAACAGATGATGCACGAACAAGAGGCGCAGTTGATTTATCATCTCTTATCAGATGAAGCATTGAACTTACAAGTTGACGATCGCTCCTATATTCGACGTCAACAACTACTCGCGCTGATGAAAGTACTTCGTTATCGTAATGGAGGGTAAGTCGTATGTTATGCGAACGTTGTAAACAGCGACCGGCTGTCAATGAAGTCGTTGTCATGGAACAGGACGTGCCCGTAAAAAAACGGCTATGTCGACAATGTACGGTAGAACTTATGACGGGCTATGTCCCGGTCGTAAAGCGTTGCCCAACCTGTCAGATGACGCGCCAAGATTTATTACGTGTACGAAAAGCAGGATGTGCTACGTGTTATACCGTATTTCGTGATGAACTGATTAAAACCACACGTCAATATCAACAAGGACATGATCATCACATCGGTTCGGTCCCTGACCAGTTACGTACACCGCATGAACGAATCGAAGAGCGACTCGAAAAGTTGGCAGGGGAGTTGACCCGCGCTGTCGAACAAGAAGATTATGAACGAGCAGCACGTATTCAAAAAGAAATGAAGCAATTAGAAGGGCAAGGTGATGTCTAATGGAAACGTTCCTAACACATCCACTTGGTCCAAAAATGAAAGAGCGTGCCAAATTGGATGACCTGGTCGTCTCCACAAGAATCCGACTGGCACGTAACGTCAAAGACACTGTGTTTTCGCCGGTCCTCACTAAAGAAGGAGAACGTCAACTGTGTAATCGTCTCGAAGGGCGGTTACGTGGGTTAAAGGGATTTGAATATCTTCATATGCGTGACTATGATGAGGTCACCCGGCAGGCGTTGATGGAAAAACACTTGATTAGTCCGGCCGTTGCGACAAACGAAGAAAGTGCAGTCTTTTTAAGTGAAGATGAAACCATCAGTGTGTTGATTAACGAAGAAGATCATTTACGAATTCAGACCTTACTCCCAGGTTATCAAGTGAAAGAGGCATTTGAATTAGCGAATCAAGTAGACGCATTGTGCGCAGAATCACTCTCCTACGCCTTTGACGAACAGTTAGGCTACTTGACGACATGCCCAAGCAATATCGGAACCGGACTCCGAGCCTCGGTCATGTTACACTTACCGGGACTCACGTTAACGGGTCGAATCAGCCCCATTTTGCGAGAACTTCGAAAACTTGGCTATACGATTCGAGGTCGTTACGGAGAAGGTAGCGATGCGGCAGGACGGTTGTTCCAGCTTTCAAATCAGCGGACATTGGGCAGTCATGAATCACAGCTGTTAGCTGACTTTATGGAAGTGACAGAACAAGTGATTCAAGCAGAACGTCATGCGCGTGAAGAACTCATCGCACATCGACAAGAAGAGTTAGAGGATCGGTTTTATCGGTCATATGGTATTTTACGATATGCCAAACTTCTTTCTTCTACCGAAGCCATTGAGCGGCTATCTGATTTACATTTAGCGAGTGACCTAGGAATTTTGTCTGATTGGAGTCCGCCGAAGTTTCATGAACTCATCGTTCGGTTACAATCAGGTTTTCTACAAAAACATTTCGGGAAAACATTATCTACGCAAGAACGAGATCGAGAACGAGCGACACTTGTTCGTCGAACGTTAGATCAAGGCTTAGTTTGATCCAACTATAAGGAGGTTATGTCAATGATGTTTGGACGATTTACAGAACGAGCACAACGCGTATTAGCTTTAGCACAAGAGGAAGCCGTACGTCTTGGCCATCATAATATTGGTACAGAACATATTTTATTAGGATTGGTTCGTGAAGGAGAAGGGATTGCGGCAAAAGCGCTCTTCGCCCTCGGATTGACCTCTGAAAAAATCCAACAAGAAGTAGAATCATTGATTGGTCGCGGTTCGGAGAACGGGTCGACGATTCACTACACACCGCGTGCGAAAAAGGTCATTGAGCTCTCGATGGATGAGGCTCGAAAATTGGGACACTCTTACGTCGGAACGGAACACATCCTTCTAGGATTGATTCGTGAAGGAGAAGGGGTCGCGGCACGCGTCCTCAATAACCTTGGAATCAGTTTGACGAAAGCACGCCAACAAGTGTTGCAACTTCTCGGGAACACCGAGTCTTCTTCAAATGCTTCACAACCTGGGGCGAGCGCCGCAACCCCAACACTTGATGGGTTGGCACGCGATTTGACACAACAAGCGCGCGAGTCTCGTTTAGATCCAGTCATCGGGCGCGCAGGCGAAATTCAACGTGTCATCGAAGTATTGTCGCGTCGGACGAAGAACAACCCGGTTCTAATTGGGGAACCAGGGGTCGGGAAAACAGCGGTTGTCGAAGGTCTCGCTCAGCAAATCATCAACAACGAGGTACCTGAAACGCTTCGCAACAAACGCGTCATGGTGCTCGATATGGGAACGCTCGTCGCAGGTACGAAATATCGTGGTGAATTCGAAGATCGCTTGAAAAAAGTGATGGACGAAATTCGTCAAGCCGGTAACGTCATTCTCTTTATTGATGAGTTGCATACATTGATCGGTGCGGGTGGTGCAGAAGGTGCAATCGATGCGTCGAACATCCTCAAACCGTCATTGGCTCGCGGCGAACTTCAATGTATCGGGGCGACTACACTTGATGAATACCGAAAGTACATCGAAAAAGATGCAGCGCTTGAGCGCCGCTTCCAACCGATTCAAGTGAACGAACCGACAACAGAAGAAGCTGAACAAATCTTACTCGGGTTACGCGATCGCTATGAAGCACACCACCGTGTGACGATTACAGATACGGCGATTCACGAGGCGGTCGTCCTTTCAGACCGTTATATCTCCGATCGTTTCTTGCCGGATAAGGCGATCGACCTCGTCGACGAGGCAGCATCGAAAGTACGACTTCGTTCATTCACGGCACCACCGAATTTGAAAGAGTTGGAATCCCGTCTCGAATCGATTCGTAAAGAGAAAGACTCTGCCGTTCAAAGCCAAGAGTTTGAAAAAGCAGCTTCCCTTCGCGATACGGAACAGAAGTTACGCGATGAGTTAGAAGAGTTGAAAGCAGAGTGGCAGAACAAGCAAGGGAACGAAAAACTTGAAGTGACGAAAGAAGATATCGCTCAAGTTGTTGCGAACTGGACAGGTGTACCGGTCACGAAGATTGCCGAAGAAGAGACAGACCGTCTCCTCAAACTCGAATCGATTCTTCACAACCGTGTCATCGGTCAAGACGATGCGGTGAAATCCATTTCCCGCGCCATCCGTCGCGCCCGGGCCGGATTGAAAGATCCGAAACGTCCAATCGGGTCATTCATCTTCCTCGGACCGACCGGAGTCGGGAAAACAGAGCTCGCCCGTGCAGTTGCCGAAGCGATGTTTGGCGATGAAGATGCCATCATCCGAATCGACATGTCCGAGTACATGGAGAAACATGCGACGAGCCGTCTCGTCGGTTCGCCTCCTGGTTATGTTGGTTACGAAGAAGGCGGTCAATTGACTGAAAAAGTGCGTCGGAAACCGTACTCGGTTATCCTACTCGATGAAATCGAAAAAGCGCACCCAGAAGTATTCAACATCTTGCTTCAAGTGTTAGACGACGGTCGCTTGACGGATTCGAAAGGTCGCACCGTCGACTTCCGAAACACCGTCATCATCATGACGTCTAACGTCGGAGCCGCAGCGCTTCAACGAAACAAATATGTAGGATTCACAGTGGAAGATGATGTGAAACGTGAGTATACAGAAATGAAGGACAAAGTGCTCGAGGAATTGAAGAAAGCGTTCCGACCTGAGTTCTTGAACCGGATTGATGAAATCACAGTATTCCATTCACTTCAAAAAGAGCACATTCAAGAAATCATCAAACTTATGGCAGAGACACTTAAGAAACGTCTCGCCGAGCAAGGTGTTGATTTCAGCTTGACGGATGCGGCACTCGATAAAATTGCCGATGTCGGTTACGATCCGGAATACGGGGCTCGCCCTCTCCGTCGTGCCCTTCAACGGGAAGTGGAGGACCGTCTCTCAGAAGCGATGCTCGGCGGTACAATCGCTAAAGGCAGTAAAGTTGCGCTCGACGTACAAGATGGAGAGTTCGTCGTTCGTAACGAAGGTGTAGTTCAGTAAATCATTCAGCTCCCTCGTCGTTTAGAGGGAGCTTTTTTTAGACAGGAAGGGAACTTATGGCCAAAATTAAAACGAAATACGTCTGCCAATCGTGCGGATATGAATCAGCCAAGTGGATGGGACGCTGTCCGGGTTGTAATGAATGGAATACGCTCGTCGAAGAGTTTGTAGAAGAGAAGAAGGCCAAACGTGGAGCGGCCTTTGTGCATAGTTCATCGCGACAATTGAAACCGGAACGTTTAGCAAACGTCGTCTCACAAGAAGAGACGCGTGTGCATACGAATAGCCGTGAATTTGACCGCGTGCTCGGTGGAGGAATTGTCCCAGGTTCACTCGTCTTAGTCGGAGGGGACCCAGGGATTGGGAAATCAACAATCTTGCTACAGGTCAGCGCTCACTTAGCCCATAGTGGTAAAAAGGTGCTGTACATCTCGGGAGAGGAATCGCTCAAACAGACGAAACTGCGTGCGGAACGGCTCGGCTTACCAACGGATGACTTGTTCGTACTCGCTGAGACGGACATGTTGATGATTGAACGGGTTATTGATGAGGAGCAACCCGGATTTGTCATCATTGACTCGATTCAAACGGTATACATGGATGAGATTCAATCAGCGCCAGGGAGCGTGTCGCAAGTTCGAGAATGTACGGCCGCCCTCATGAAAATTGCGAAAACGCGAGGGATCGCCGTCTTCATCGTCGGTCACGTGACGAAGCAAGGATCGATTGCTGGTCCTCGTTTACTCGAGCATATGGTCGATGCGGTACTTTACTTTGAAGGGGAACGTCATCATACGTTCCGTATTTTACGGGCGGTGAAAAACCGTTTTGGGTCGACGAACGAGATTGGCATTTTCGAGATGAAAGAGAGCGGGCTTGAGGAAGTGCTCAATCCGTCCGAAATATTCTTAGAGGAGCGCACCGCGGGCGTGTCAGGCTCGACCGTCGTTGCCTCAATGGAAGGGACACGGACGGTACTCGTGGAACTCCAAGCACTCATCTCTCCGACATCGTTCGGGAACCCGAGACGTATGGCAACGGGCATCGATCAAAACCGAGTCGCGCTTCTCATGGCCGTTCTTGAGAAACGTTCCGGTCTCTTGCTTCAGACGCAGGATGCGTACTTGAAAGCAGCCGGTGGCGTCAAACTGGACGAGCCGGCGATTGACCTTGCGATTTGTATCTCGATCGCCTCGAGTTTCCGCGATCGTCCGACCCGTCCGACGGATGTCTGCATCGGTGAGGTCGGATTGACCGGGGAAGTGCGACGGGTTTCAAGAATCGAGCAACGTGTCGCCGAGGCGGCGAAACTAGGTTTTACACGGGCCATCATCCCGAAAAATAACATGGGGGGATGGACCGCTCCGGCAGGGATTGAAGTCGTCGGGGTCGGGACAGTGGACGAAGCACTCCAGTTGGCGATTCCGTTCTAACGGGTCGCCACTGGCAGTTTTTAACGCTTTGTAACGAACGTGATTGAAAAAATCGTGTTACAATGAAAGTGTTATTTTTTGAAATTTTATTTCATATAGAAGGAGGTGGAATGAGTGAAGATTGCTGTACGAATCGGATTTATTTTGATTGGACTCGTCGTGGGTTGGTTCGGAATCATCGAAGCGACGCTTTTATTAGCAGACCTTGGCATGAATGTGCCGGAGTGGTTAACGATTCCATACGTAGCAAGTTTGATTGGTGGACTTATCTTCTTCATTCTTAGTTTATTCTTAACAGATGGTGTTGTTGCATTTATTCGTTTTGTCGAAGAACGGCTCGTCCGTTTACCCGTAGGGGATATCTTATTCGGTTCGATCGGTCTTATCATTGGGCTCTTGATTGCCTTTTTGATCAGTGTATCGCTTGAAGTCACGAATATCTTCTTACTGAGTAAAATCGTCCCGATTTTTGTCACGGCCCTGTTTGGTTACTTTGGTTTCGCGGTCGGCTATCGGAAGCGTAACGAATGGATCAAACTATTTGTGAAGAGTGAACGGGATAAGCCTGCGGCTGAACCAGTCCAACGCTCGAATGATAAGATTTTAGACACGAGCGTCATCATCGACGGTCGAATCGCGGATATTGCGACGACTGGATTCGTGGAAGGGACATTGATTGTGCCACAATTCGTCATCGGCGAACTGCAATACATCGCCGACTCATCGGATACGTTGAAGCGGAATCGTGGACGTCGTGGACTGGACATTTTGAAGGAACTTCAAGAAAACAAGCGCATCCAGGTTGAGATCTATGATGGAGACTTTGAAGATGTACCGGAAGTCGACATCAAATTGATCAAACTGGCTGAACTGAAAAACGGGATTGTCGTTACGAATGACTACAACTTAAATAAAGTGTGTGAGGTTCGAAATGTACCGGTCTTGAACATCAATGATTTGGCGAACGCTGTCAAACAGATTGTCATTCCTGGTGAAGAGATGGTCGTGACAGTTATTAAAGAAGGAAAAGAACAGAATCAAGGGGTTGCTTACCTTGAGGACGGGACGATGGTCGTCGTGGAGGGCGGACGTAAATTGATTTCGAAGACGCTCCCTGTCGTTGTGACGAGTGTCTTACAAACGTCTGCAGGACGTATGATTTTTGCCCGTCCGGAATAACGGATCAAAAAGAGACGCGAGAGCGCTCTCTTTTTTCACGAAGAGAGGTATTTACATGGTAGCTTATACAGTTGTCATCCCGGCTGCGGGAAGAGGGAAGCGGATGGGTGCGGATGCGAATAAGCTCATGCTGACACTCCGTGACAAACCGATTATCGCTTGGACGTTACAGACGTTCGATACCGATCCGTGGTGCGAACGAATTGTGTTAGCCATCCGGCCGGAAGAACGGGACTGGTTCGAGGAGATAACGTCACAGATGAAGACGCCGGTTACATACGTAGCAGGAGGGGAAGAACGACAACAGAGTGTCCATGCAGGACTGAAGGTTGTTGCACCCGATACGATTGTGATGATTCATGACGGTGCCCGTCCGTTTGTGAAACGTGAACAGTTGCATCAAGTGGCTGAAGCGGCACGGCAAGGTGGTGCCATCTTGGCGGTTCCCGTAAAGGACACAGTCAAACAAGTCGAAGATCATCACATCGAACGCACCGTTCCCCGTGAAAACCTGTGGTTGGCGCAAACGCCGCAAGCTTTTCAGGCGAAAGCCATTTTGACGGCACATGAACGTGCGGTCGAACAACAAGTAATGGGCACGGATGATGCCAGTTTGTTCGAGTGGCTCGGTGAATCGGTACAAGTGGTCCTTGGGGACTATCACAACATCAAAATGACGACGCCCGAAGATTTATTGTTCGGCGACGCGATTTTAGCGAAGGAGGAATTACAATGAGAATTGGTCAAGGGTTTGATGTACACGCATTTGCAGAAGGACGTCCGTTAATCTTAGGAGGGATTGAGATTCCACATGAGCGCGGACTGCTCGGTCATTCTGATGCGGACGTGTTACTCCATACCATTGCCGATGCGGCACTTGGAGCAATTGCGGCAGGTGATATCGGAAAGCACTTCCCGGATACGGATCCGGAATTTAAAGATGCGGATTCGAAAGTATTGCTCCGTCACGTCTGGCAGCTCGTGAAAGACCAAGGGTACGTTCTCGGAAATGTAGATGCGACGGTCATGGCACAACGTCCGAAACTTCGTCCTTACATTGATGAGATGCGAGCGGTCATCGCTGAACTTCTTGAAGCGGACATCGAGCAGGTGAACGTGAAAGCGACGACGACGGAGAAATTGGGCTTCACCGGACGCGAAGAAGGAATCGCAGCACAAGCGGTCATCTTACTCAACCGGGCTTGACAGAAATGGTATACTATTTGGGCAGAAGAGAAGAAAGGTGGAACTATTATGAGTGAAGTGCGTGTACGCTATGCGCCTAGTCCGACGGGGCATCTCCATATCGGAAATGCGCGGACTGCGTTGTTTAACTACTTATTTGCTCGCCATGCTGGCGGAAAAATGATTCTTCGGATTGAAGACACTGACCAGAAACGGAATGTGTTGAACGGTGTCGAGAGTCAGATGAAATACTTGGAATGGCTCGGCATCGACTGGGATGAAGGTCCAGGTCGTGACGGAGACTACGGTCCATATTATCAAATGGAGCGTCTTGCGATTTATGAAAAATACGTCAATGAGTTGATGAGCAAAGGCCTCGCTTATAAATGCTACATGACTTCTGAGGAACTTGAAGCAGAGCGTGAAGCACAAATCGCACGTGGGGAGGCACCACGTTATTCGGGTGCGCACCGTAACCTCACTGTTGAAGAGCGTGAAGCGTTTGAAGCGGAAGGGCGTAAACCGTCTATTCGGATCCGTGTGCCGGAAGGCGTGACGTATAAATGGACAGATGTCGTCAAAGGAGACGTCTCGTTTGAATCAAAAGATTTCGGTGACTGGGTCATCGTGAAACAGGATGGTATTCCGACGTACAACTTCGCAGTTGTCGTGGACGACCATTTGATGAAGATCAGTCACGTGTTGCGTGGGGACGATCACATCGCGAACACACCGAAGCAGATGATGGTCTATGATGCACTCGGTTGGGACTATCCTGAATTCGGTCACATGACGCTCATCTACAATGACCAACATAAGAAGTTATCAAAACGGGACGAATCGATTATTCAGTTCATCGAACAATATGCGGATCTTGGTTACTTGCCAGCAGCGCTCTTCAACTTCATTTCGCTCCTTGGCTGGTCACCCGTCGGGGAAGAAGAAATCTTCTCAAAAGAAGAGTTCATTGAAATGTTTGATGCGAAACGTTTGTCGAAGAGTCCGGCAGTTTTTGACCAACAAAAACTTTCTTGGATCAACAGTGTCTACATGAAGAAGGCCACGCTTGACGAAGTGGTGGCACTCAGTTTACCATTCTTACAAGAAGCAGGACGATTACCCGAGGCGGTATCTGTTGAGGAAGCGGATTGGGCGACAAACTTGATTGCATTGTATAAAGAACAAATGACGCACGGAGCAGAAATCGTCGCGTTGACAGACTTGTTCTTCAAAGATGAAATCGAGTATGACGAGGAAGCGAACGCTGTCCTTTCAGGTGAAACGGTACCTGCTGTTCTTGCAGAGTTCAAACAGCAGCTCGAAGCAATCGAAGACTTCACACCGGAAGCGATTAAAGCGGCGACGAAAGCGACGCAAAAAGCGACCGGTCAAAAAGGGAAGAACTTGTTCATGCCGATCCGTGTCGCTACGACAGGGCAAACACATGGACCAGAACTCCCGAACGCCATTTCGTTAATCGGAAAAGAGCGTGTGTTGAAGCGTCTGACAACTTTATTAGCGTAATAAAGGCATCGATGAGGAAAGTAAGCGGTACGACACGTTGCAGAGACTAGAACCTAGGCTGGGAGTTCTAGATGTGTCCCCCGAAGAAGTGCACCTCGGAGCCGTCTCGGCGATATGTAGTCGAGGCCGTGACTCGGCGTTAACGAGACTTGAGAGGGGAACGCATTTTCCCAAACAGAGTGGAACCGCGCTTACGGCGTCTCTGTGCCTTGGCACAGGGGCGTCTTTGTTTTTGTATAAGAAAAGGAGATATCGATTATGGGATTTTGGAGCAGTGTACGCGAAGACTTGCGGACTGTCCTGGAACTAGACCCTGCCGCTCGTTCGAAAGTAGAAGTGGCACTGACTTACCCAGGCCTTCACGCCATATGGGCACACCGCATCGCGCACGGATTATGGAAACGTAACGTGAAACTGGTGGCCAAATTATTAGCCCAGTTCAGTCGCTGGTTGACCGGAATTGAAATTCATCCGGGGGCAGTCCTTGGGGACCGCGTGTTCATCGATCACGGTTTCGGTGTCGTCATCGGTGAGACGGCGATTATCGGGAATGACGTCACCATCTATCAAGGCGTCACCCTGGGTGGAACGGGGAAAGAGAAAGGGAAGCGTCACCCGACAATCGGGAGTGACGTGCTTATTTCAGCGGGGGCGAAAGTACTTGGGAACATCACGGTCGGCGATTGCGTCAAAATCGGAGCGAGCTCGGTCGTATTGAACGATGTGCCGTCTGATTCGACCGTGGTCGGGATTCCAGGTCGTGTCGTCATTCGAAACGGTAAGCGTGTGAAGCAACATGATCTAGATCATCGTTTCCCAGATCCGGACCGCGAATGCCAAGAACGCTTAGAAGCGGCAGTGGATGAACTACAACAAAAATTAGCGACGCTTGAAAAGCGGATGGAGGAGAAGACACATGATTCAGCTGTACAACAGTCTCACGAATAAAAAAGAACCGTTTGTCCCGATTGTTCCGGGTAAAGTATCGATGTACGTATGCGGTCCGACCGTTTATAACTACATTCATGTCGGAAACGCCCGACCGGCGATCGCCTTCGACACGGTCCGCCGCTACTTGACGTATCGTGGGTACGAGGTCAAATACGTCTTGAACTTCACAGACGTGGATGACAAGATCATTCGTACGGCGAATGAATTAGGAGAAGACACGGAGACGCTGACGAATCGCTATATCGAGGCGTATTTAGCAGATACAGGGGCACTTAACGTTCAACCGGCAGACGTGCATCCGCGTGTTACCGATACGATGGAAGAAATCATCGAGTTCATTCGTCAATTGGAGACGGAAGGGTTCGCTTATGAATCAGAAGGAGACGTGTATTTCCGGACGAAGAAGTTTGAGACGTACGGGAAGCTGAGTCAGCAATCGATTGAAGATTTGCGGGCCGGGTCACGTGTCGATGTCGGGGAGAAGAAAGAAGACCCGCTCGACTTCGTCTTATGGAAAGCGGCTAAACCGGATGAACCATCATGGGATAGTCCGTGGGGCAAAGGACGTCCGGGCTGGCATATCGAATGCTCGGCGATGGCGAAGAAACATCTCGGGACAACGATTGATATTCACGCGGGCGGTCATGATTTGAAATTCCCACACCACGAGAACGAGATTGCTCAGTCAGAAGCTTGCAACCATGCGAAGTTCGCTAACTATTGGTTGCATAACGGATTCATCAACATTGAAAATGAGAAGATGTCCAAGTCGCTCGGAAACTTCCTCCTCGTCCATGAGGCGTTGAAAGAAGTCGACCCGATGGTCCTGCGCTTCTTCATGTTGTCCGTCCATTATCGTCATCCGATCAACTATAGCCGTGAATTGATTGAACAAGCGGCGAACGGTTGGAGCCGAATCAAGGAAGCCTATCAGAATATTGAATATCGCTTGTCGGTCACAGCCGGACTTGGAGAGGCGAGCGAGTCGATGGAACGGAAGCTTGAATCCATCAAGGCGTCATTCATCGAGTCAATGGATGATGATATCAATACGGCCAACGCCGTGACCGTCCTCTTTGACTTGGCACGGGAAGCGAACATTTATGCGAAGGCCGATCATGTGGCCAAAGCGACGCTTGAACAGGTTCTGTCGCTATTTGATGAATTGACGGGTGTCCTCGGCTTGACGTTGGCAGAAGAAAAAGAACTATTGGATGCCGAGATCGACCAATTGATTCAAGAACGGAACGACGCACGGACGGCACGTAATTTTGCCCGGGCCGACGAGATTCGTGATTTACTAAAAGAACAAAACATCCAACTCGAAGACACGGCCCAAGGGGTTCGGTGGAAGCGGTTATGATGCAACCGAAACAAATGAATGCCCTTGCGCTCGCTTACATGGGAGACGTGGTATACGAAATGGCTGTACGGAGACGCCTGCTCGAGAAAGGATTGACGCGCCCGAATGACTTGCACCGGGGCGCGGTCCGCTACGTCAATGCACGGGCGCAGGCGAGCGTCGTGACATTTTGGTTAGAGACGGATGCGTTGACGGAAGAGGAACAGGCTGTCGTCAGACGTGGAAAGAATGCGAAATCAGGATCGGTTCCGAAACGGGTCGATGTGCACACGTATCGTTATTCCACGGCGTTCGAGGCATTGATTGGGTATATCTATTTGACAGAAAGAAGGGATCGTCTTGAAGAACTCATCAAACAAGCGTTCGAACGACTCGAAGCCGAGTCGACCGAAACGACATGACGGAAATCGGGGAGCGGAGAAACGAACGTTTGACCGCCCTCGTGGGGAACGACCAGATCGCGCGCGTCGCCAAAAGGCAGAACGCCCTGACTATAAGGAAGTCGATGTGATGGAGGAAGGGATTGACTTCCTTTACGGTCGTAACCCGGTACTCGAGGCACTGCGAAGTGGTCGTGATATGAATAAAGTATTCATTATGGAAGGTCAGCAAAAGGGACCACTCGCTCAAATTATCGCGATGGCGAACGAAGCATCGGTCCAAGTGTCATTCGTCCCAAAAACGAAACTTGAGAAGATGGCTGGCAGTGAACATCACCAAGGAGTCGTTGCGGCGGTTGCGGCTTATGAATACAAAACAGTCGAAGACATGTTCGCTCTCGCAGCTTCGAAAGATGAGACACCGCTCTTCATTTTACTAGATGAGCTCGAAGACCCGCACAATCTCGGTTCGATTTTACGGACCGCCGATGCTGTTGGCGCACATGGGATCATCATTCCGAAACGTCGCTCGGTCGGTTTGACTCAAACGGTTGCCAAAGCCTCGACCGGGGCCATTGAGCATATTCCGGTGGCGCGTGTGACGAACTTGACACGGACACTTGAAGAGTTGAAGGAAAAAGGATTGTGGGTCGTCGGGACCGATGCGAAAGAAAGTCAGGACTATCGTCGATTGGATGGAAATATGCCACTCGTTGTGGTCATTGGAAGTGAGGGCAAAGGGATGAGCCGACTCGTGCGCGAATCGTGCGACTTCCTTGTTCATTTACCGATGGTCGGTCATGTCACGTCACTCAATGCATCTGTTGCAGCGGCGCTCCTCCTGTATGAGGTGCATCGCTCACGTCATCCATTGGCATGAGTATCCTGAAGCGTGAGCTCCTTCTTGTCGACGGATATAATATCATCGGCGCGTGGCCTCACTTGAGAAGTCTCCGCGACGTAGATTTTGAACAAGCACGTAATCTGTTGATTGAGGCGATGGCAGAATATCAGGCTGTGTCCGGCAAAGAGGTCACCATCGTGTTTGACGCCCATATGCGTTATGGTCGTGAATCCAAAGAGAAGCGGAGTCGGGTCGACGTTGTCTATACGAAAGAGAATGAGACGGCGGACGAATGGATTGAGCGGCGTGCCCATGAATTAGTGGATGACCGGCTCATTACATTATTCGTCGCGACGAACGATTTCACGGAGCAGTGGGTCATCTTTGGTCAAGGCGCATTGCGCGTCCCGGCAACCGAACTGTTGAAAGATTGGAAGCATGCGAAAACATTGATTGAACAACAGCGCGTGTCGCTCGAGAAAGAACAAGCGAATCGGAAGACGATTGATATTCCACCGCATATTCAAGCGAAGTTTGAAGAAATGCGACGTCGCAAATCAAAAGGTGATTGAAATCACGGACGAGTTCATCAAATGGACTCGTCTTTGTTTCGATTTTGACATTTTTTTGCAAAGGAATGTTGTATACTATTACATATATGAGTTACACAGTATTCAATTGACGGAATTTTTAGAAATTTGTTTGACGCATAGGAGTAGGGAGCCCTATAATGGGACACAACCTTACATAGTTCAGGATCAATCGCCGGGGGGGTAACGAGCATGAACGGATGGCCGTACGAACAGTTTGAAAAAATGTCAGACGAAGAGTTGGTCTTATTGGCGCGCAACGAAGGGGATAGCGACGCGCTCGAGTTTTTGATTGAACGATACCGGTATTTTGTGCGGGCGAAGGCACGTTCATACTTTTTGATTGGTGCAGATCATGAGGACATCGTCCAAGAGGGGATGATCGGCCTTTATAAAGGTGTGCGTGATTATAAGGACGAGCGACTTGCGTCATTCAAAAGCTTTGCCGAGATGTGCATTACCCGCCAGATGATCACGGCAATCAAGACGGCGACACGCCAAAAACATATTCCGCTCAATTCATATGTGTCACTCGATAAACCAATTTTTGATGAAGAGTCTGACCGGACGTTGCTCGATGTCATCTTGCCACCACATCCGACTGACCCACAAGAATTGATCGTGACACAGGAAGAACAGTCGTTCATGGAAGCGAAGATGGATGAGATCTTGAGTGACCTCGAACGGAAAGTCTTGCGTCTTTATTTAGACGGGCGCTCTTATCAAGAGATTTCAGATGACCTCGATCGTCATGTCAAATCGATCGATAATGCGTTGCAGCGCGTGAAGAAGAAATTCGAGCGTCATGTCGACGTCCGGATGCTCACGAGCTAACCGATTATTGACCGCGTGCCTCCTATGTGATACTTTAAAAGCAGCGCCTTGTCCGTAGACGCCATTTACAGGAGGCGTTTTTTTTTCGCTCTTTTTTAAGAGAGAGTAGTCGAAAGGGGCGCTTATGAATGGCAAAGAAAGTAAGTCTCGCTTGCTCAGAATGCGGGTCTCGAGAGTACTCGACGACAAAAAAAGATGGCGTGTCGACACGGCTTGAAATGAAGAAGTTTTGTCGCCGCTGTAACGCGCATACGCTGCATCGGGAATCAAAGTAACGTAGATTGGCATTCAATGTAGGAGGAAGCTACCATGAACTTTTTGCGCGACGTATGGAAAGAGTTGAAGAAAACGAGTTGGCCGACTCGTAAAGAACTCACGAAATATACCATTACTGTCATCGCGACTGTTGTCGTGATTGGCCTGTTCGTGTTCGGCGTAGATACTGGGGTCAGTTATCTCGTCAATTTATTGATTAACTAAGGAAGAGGTGAAAGCCGTGGAGAAACAATGGTTTGTTGTCCAGACGTACTCAGGTTTTGAGAATAACGTCAAAGAAAACCTAGAACGTCGAATCGGTTCGATGAACATGGAAGATAAAATTTTCCGCGTCCTCGTCCCGACTGAAACGACGCAAGAAGAAGTCACATTGAAGAGTGGCGAGAAGAAAATCAAAGAACGTGAAGTCAAAAGTTTCCCGGGCTATGTGTTCGTAGAGATGGTCATGACTGACGATTCATGGTATGTTGTCCGCAACACGCCAAACGTCACCGGCTTCCTCGGTTCAACGGGTGGTGGGGCAAAACCAATCCCACTCCAACCGGACGAAGTGACAAACGTCTTGTCACAAATGGGACTCATCGAGAAGAAAGATCGTTACAACTATGAACTCGGTGACCTTGTCCGCGTGAAAGAAGGCGCATTTGAGAACTTTGAAGGAACAATCGACGAGATTGAAGCCGACAAAGAGAAGCTCAAAGTCGTGGTCGACATGTTCGGTCGTGAAACAAAAATTGAGCTTGATTTCGAACAAGTTCAGAAAATTAACTAAACCCACTTGCTAATCCGTAAAACGGATGGTACAATCGAAAATGTTTGATGTTGTGCTTTATTTCGGTACAAACTCGACCTAATAGATTGAGTGGGAGGGCGCACAACGTCCAAGAAACCACATTTTAGACTTAAGGAGGTGTGTCTCGTGGCGAAAAAAGTTTCTAAACTCGTTAAACTTCAAATCCCAGCTGGTAAAGCAAACCCAGCTCCACCAGTAGGTCCAGCACTTGGTCAAGCAGGTGTTAACATCATGGGATTCTGTAAAGAGTTCAACGCTCGTACACAAGACCAAGCCGGATTGATTATTCCTGTAGTCATCACGGTATACGAAGATCGTTCGTTTACATTCATTACGAAAACTCCACCAGCTGCAGTTCTCTTGAAGAAAGCTGCTGGTATCGAGAGTGGTTCTGGTGAACCAAACCGTAAGAAAGTAGCAACGGTTAAGCGTGACAAAGTTCGCGAAATCGCTGAACTTAAAATGCCTGACCTTAACGCATCATCTGTAGAAACAGCGATGCTTATGGTTGAAGGTACTGCACGTAGTATGGGTATTGTAATCGAAGACTAATTGCTAGTCTCTGGGGTTGTCGGTGAATACTGCTCACCTTCAATCCCTTCATTATGTGGGAGGAAATTCCGCTAACCACAAGGAGGAAAAGATCATGGGTAAAAAACACCAAGAAGCAGCTAAGCTTGTTGACCGCACGAAGTCATACGACCTCGCTGAAGCTGTCGAGCTCGTTCAAAAAACAGCTACTGCTAAATTCGATGAAACAATCGAAGTTGCTGTCCGTCTCGGCGTAGATCCGAAGAAAGCAGACCAACAAATCCGTGGTGCCGTTGTACTTCCACACGGTACTGGTAAAACACAAAAAGTTCTCGTCTTCGCAAAAGGTGAGAAAGTGAAAGAAGCGGAAGCTGCTGGAGCAGACTACGTTGGCGACGCTGAGTACATCAACAAAATCCAACAAGGATGGTTCGACTTCGATGTAATCGTTGCGACACCTGACATGATGGGTGAGGTTGGTAAACTTGGTCGTGTTCTCGGACCTAAAGGCCTCATGCCTAACCCGAAAACAGGAACAGTTACTTTCGACGTAGAAAAAGCAATCGCGGATATCAAAGCTGGTAAAGTTGAATACCGTGTTGATAAAGCTGGTAACATCCACGTTCCAGTTGGTAAGAAATCATTTGAAGCATCTAAACTCTCTGAGAACATCGAGACAATTCTCGAAACACTCATGAAAGTGAAGCCTGCTACTGCAAAAGGAACTTACCTTAAAAACATCTCGCTTTCATCTACAATGGGTCCTGGGATCCGTGTAGCGACTGCAGATTTCCTTAAGTAATCTTGTTGAAATAAATTGTTGACAACGTGTGACACCGCTGATAAAGTAATACACGTTCAACCGAATATGTTGGATTACCGTAGACAGAAGGTGGACATCGGTCCGTAAACCCTTCCGAGGTGTCTTTGCTCGAACTTGAGCCTGTTGTCACAGGTTTACTTTCAAACAATTACGCCCTCGTATGTCTTCATACGAGGGATTTCTTTTGGAGAGCAGCCTCTCGTCCGGTATAAGAATTGACTAGGAGGTGCAAACACATGGCAAACGAAAAAATCGTAGCTCAGAAATCGGCACTCGTCGATGAAATCGCTGAGAAAATGCAAGCGAGCGTTGGAACAGTTGTTGTTGACTACCGTGGACTTACAGTTGAAGAAGTGACTACACTCCGTAAATCACTCCGTGACGCTGGAATCGAGTTCAAAGTTTACAAGAACGGTCTTCTTCGCCGCGCAGCTACTCAGTCGAACTTCGAAGGTCTTGACGAAGTCTTCACTGGTCCTACAGCAATCGCCTTCTCTAAAGAAGACGTTATTGCTCCAGCGAAGATCTTGAACGACTTCTCGAAAGAGCACAAAGCGCTCGAACTTAAAGGCGGAATCATCGAAGGTAAAGTTTCTTCACTCGAAGAAATCAAAGCCCTTGCAGAACTTCCATCACGCGATGGTCTTCTCTCGATGCTTCTCAGCGTACTTCAAGCTCCAATCCGTGGGCTCGCAGTCGCAACAAATGCAATCGCAGAACAAAAAGAAGAGCAATCAGCTTAATTTTTGTCGCGTAGCGTAACTCAAAAAAACTTTTTCACAACATCAAAGGAGGAAAACCATAATGGCTTTCAACAAAGAGCAATTCATCGAAGACCTCAAATCAATGACGGTTCTCGAACTTAACGAACTCGTAAAAACAATCGAAGAAGAATTCGGCGTATCAGCAGCAGCTCCAGTAGCAGTTGCAGGTGCTGGCGCAGGCGCAGCAGCTGAAGAGAAAACTGAATTCGACGTAATCCTCACAAACGCTGGCGCTGGTAAAATCAACGTCATCAAAGCTGTTCGTGAAATCACAGGTCTCGGTCTTAAAGAAGCAAAAGCACTCGTTGACGGAACTCCAGCTCCAGTCAAAGAAGGCGTTTCTAAAGAAGACGCTGACGCAATCAAAGCTAAGCTTGAAGAAGCTGGCGCATCTGTTGAAGTTAAGTAATTCTACTTCACAACCTATAGAAGCTCGCCATGGCGAGCTTCTTTTATTTCCTTGAAGAATGGGTTAGGAGGTTCAACGCATGGGAGATCATTACTATACGAACGATCCACGTTCGGAAAGTGCCCCGGAGACATGGACGTACGAGTTGCGAGGGAAACAGTATCATTTCACTTCGGACCGCGGTGTGTTCTCGAAAGGGTCGGTCGATTTTGGGTCACGTCTTTTAATTGAAACGTTTGAGATGCCTGATGTGTCGGGACGTATTTTAGATGTAGGCTGCGGCTATGGTCCGATGGGGATCTCGCTTGCCGATGCCTCTGGGCGTGAGGCCTTGCTCATTGATGTGAATGAGCGTGCGCTGGCGCTCTCTGAGCAAAACGCCGCCCGTAATGGAGTGACGGTCGAAACACGGCTTTCTCACGCGTATGACGCGGTGGGGGGAGAACGGTTTGCCGCCATTGTCACCAATCCGCCGATTCGTGCGGGGAAACAAGTCGTCCATACGATCTTGCGTGAAGCACATACGCACCTCGTCGATGGAGGAGCAATCTATGTCGTCATTCAAAAGAAACAAGGAGCACCTTCTGCTAAAAAGTTATTAGAAGAGGTGTTTGGTCAAGTTGAAACGATCGCGAAAGAAAAAGGTTACTTTATTTTCCGGGCAATTCGGTCTTGACAAACGGTGAAGTCTTGTTGACTCGCTATAACGTATATGCTAACATTATAAAATGCCATTGGAATGGAATTCGCTTGAAACTGCCGTGTCTGCCGCTTTTTAGAGACGGAAAACGAGCGACATTCAATGACAATGTTCGATTATTACGCCCGAAAAATTCGCTAAAGAATTGGGGGTCTGAGAGGTGAATCAGTTGACTGGTCAACTTGTTCAGTACGGTCGTCACCGTCAGAGAAGAAGCTTTGCCCGTATCAGTGAGGTATTAGAGCTTCCGAATTTGATTGAAATTCAAACTGCTTCTTATGAGTGGTTCTTGCGTGAAGGATTGAAGGAAATGTTCACAGACATTTCACCGATTTCCGACTTCACAGGAAACCTCGTATTGGAGTTCATCGATTACTCGCTCAGTGAGCCGAAGTATTCTATCGATGAATCGAAGGAACGCGACGTTACTTATTCTGCGCCACTTCGCGTAAAAGTGCGTCTCCAAAACAAAGAGACAGGTGAGCTCAAAGAACAAGAAGTGTTCATGGGGGATTTCCCGCTCATGACAGAATCGGGAACGTTTATCATCAATGGTGCAGAACGCGTCATCGTTTCCCAGCTTGTCCGTTCACCGAGCGTGTACTATAACGCTAAACTCGATAAAAACGGTAAACGTGGATTTGGCGCAACTGTCATTCCGAACCGTGGTGCTTGGCTCGAACTCGAGACAGATGCCAAAGATATCGTTTATGTTCGTATCGACCGTACCCGTAAAATTCCGGTAACGGTGTTGTTGCGTGCCCTCGGATTCGGTACGGACCAAGAAATTATCGACCTTCTCGGGGATGACGAATACCTTCGTAACACCCTTGAAAAAGATAATACGGAGTCTACAGAGAAAGCGTTGATCGAGATTTATGAGCGTCTCCGCCCTGGTGAACCACCAACGGTAGAAAATGCGAAATCTCTTCTCGTATCACGTTTCTTCGACCCGAAACGTTACGACTTAGCGAACGTCGGTCGCTATAAGATGAACAAAAAACTTCATCTTAAGAACCGTTTGTTCGGTCAAAAATTAGCGGAAACGCTCGTGGACCCGGAAACAGGCGAAGTACTCGCCGAAGCTGGAACAATCCTCGACCGCCGCAACTTAGATCGTATCCTCCCGCACTTGGAGAACGGCCTTGGCTATATCGATGCGGAACCAACTGGTGGTGTCGCTGAAGGTGAGCCATTCGGTCTTCAGTCAATCAAAGTCATCTCACCGGATGACCCAGATGGAGAGCGTATCTTGAACATCATCGGAAATGGCAATATCGATCGCAGCGTAAAACATATTACGCCAGCCGATATTATCGCTTCAATCAACTACTTCTTCAACTTACTTCACGAAGTCGGAACAACAGATGACATCGACCACTTAGGAAACCGTCGTCTTCGTTCAGTCGGAGAACTTCTCCAAAACCAATTCCGGATCGGGCTTTCCCGTATGGAACGTGTCGTAAAAGAACGTATGTCGATTCAAGATCAAAATGCGATCACACCACAGGCGCTCATCAACATCCGCCCGGTTATCGCATCACTTAAAGAGTTCTTCGGTAGCTCGCAATTGTCACAGTTCATGGACCAAACGAACCCGCTCGCAGAGCTCACGCACAAGCGTCGTCTCTCTGCACTTGGACCGGGTGGTTTGACACGTGAGCGTGCTGGTTTCGAAGTTCGAGACGTTCACTATTCGCACTACGGTCGGATGTGTCCAATCGAAACACCAGAGGGGCCGAACATCGGACTCATCAACTCACTCTCGTCTTATGCGAAAGTGAACGAGTACGGTTTCATCGAAGCACCATACCGTCGTGTTGACCCGGAAACAGGTCTTGTCACTGGCGACATTCAATATATGACGGCTGATGAGGAAGACCTCTATGTCGTCGCACAGGCAAACATGCCGCTCACAGAAGATGGCCACTTTGCAGACGAACAAGTTCTTTGCCGTTTCCGCGGACAAAACTTGTCAGTCGAGCCAAGCCGAGTGGACTACATGGACGTTTCGCCGAAACAGGTTGTTTCTGCCGCAACGGCATGTATCCCGTTCCTCGAGAACGATGACTCGAACCGTGCCCTCATGGGAGCGAACATGCAACGTCAAGCAGTACCACTCCTTCAACCGGATTCACCGATTGTCGGTACCGGCATGGAGTACGTATCTGCGAAAGACTCTGGGGCAGCTATTGTTGCGAAATACCCAGGTGTCGTCGAACGCGTCACAGCGCGTGAAATCTTGATCCGTCGCACGTCTGACGTGAACGGTTCTGAGGTTTCAGGTGACCTTGACCGTTACAAACTTCAAAAATATGTCCGTTCGAACCAAGGGACATGCTATAACCAAAAACCAATCATCGCAGCTGGTGACCGTGTCGAAAAAGGAGAAATCCTTGCAGACGGTCCATCGATGGATATGGGTGAGCTCGCGCTCGGCCGTAACGTCGTCGTTGCCTTCATGACATGGGATGGTTACAACTATGAGGATGCGATCATCATGAGTGAGCGTCTCGTGAAAGATGACGTGTACACGTCGATTCATATCGAAGAGTACGAGTCAGAGTCACGCGACACGAAACTCGGACCAGAGGAAATCACACGTGATATTCCAAACGTCGGAGATGACGCACTTCGTAACTTGGACGATCGTGGAATTATCCGCATCGGAGCTGAAGTCAAGGATGGCGACATCCTTGTCGGTAAAGTAACACCTAAGGGCGTTACAGAATTGACGGCGGAAGAGCGTCTCTTGCACGCAATCTTCGGTGAGAAGGCACGTGAAGTACGTGATACGTCACTTCGTGTACCAAACGGTGGAGACGGAATCATCTTGGATGTCAAAGTGTTCGACCGTGAAAACGGTGACGAGTTGTCTCCAGGCGTCAACCAAATGGTACGTGTCTATATCGTTCAAAAACGTAAGATTCACGAAGGGGATAAGATGGCGGGACGTCACGGTAACAAAGGTGTTATCTCGCGAATCCTCCCTGAAGAAGATATGCCATACATGCCAGACGGTACACCGGTTGACATCATGCTCAACCCGCTTGGGGTACCATCTCGTATGAACATCGGTCAGGTACTTGAGCTCCACCTTGGTATGGCGGCGAAGAAGCTCGGTATCAAAGTGGCAACACCTGTATTCGATGGAGCGCGTGAGGAAGACGTATGGGCAACGATTGAAGAGGCTGGTATGGATAAAGATGCGAAAACGCGTCTCTATGACGGTCGTACGGGTGAACCGTTCGATAACCGCGTCTCGGTCGGTGTCATGTACATGATCAAACTCGCGCACATGGTTGATGACAAACTTCACGCTCGTTCGACAGGACCATACTCACTCGTTACGCAACAACCGCTCGGTGGTAAAGCACAGTTCGGTGGTCAGCGCTTCGGGGAGATGGAAGTTTGGGCTCTTGAAGCGTACGGTGCAGCCTACACGCTCCAAGAAATCTTGACAATCAAGTCGGATGACACGGTCGGTCGTGTGAAAGCATATGAGGCCATCGTGAAAGGCGAGAGCGTTCCGAAAGCGGGCGTTCCTGAATCATTCCGCGTCTTGATCAAAGAGCTTCAAGCGCTCGGTATGGAAGTCAAGATGATGTCAGCGGATGATGAAGAAGTCGAAATGAAAGATGAAGATGACGACAACATCCCGAACGCAACATCGGCGTTAGAACAAGTCGTTCAACCGACTGTTACGGAAGAGGAATAAGGCGAAAAGGGAGGTCGGCCCCTTGGTAGATGTTAATCGATTTGAATATATGAAAATCGGCTTGGCTTCATCAGAGAAGATCCGTTCGTGGTCTTACGGTGAAGTCAAAAAGCCGGAAACGATCAACTATCGTACACTTAAACCAGAGAAGGACGGATTATTCTGTGAACGAATCTTCGGTCCTACGAAAGACTGGGAATGTTACTGTGGGAAATACAAACGTATCCGTTATAAAGGAGTCATTTGTGACCGCTGTGGCGTTGAAGTGACGAAAGCGAAAGTGCGTCGCGAGCGAATGGGCCATATCGAGCTCGCGGCACCAGTTTCGCACATCTGGTACTTCAAAGGGATTCCAAGCCGCATGGGGCTTGTTCTCGACATGTCACCACGTGCGCTTGAAGAAGTCATTTACTTCGCATCTTACGTGGTCACAGAGCCAGGTGATACTCCGCTTGAGAAGAAACAACTTCTCTCGGAAAAAGAATTCCGTCTCTATCGTGAAAAATACGGTAGCGACTTCAAAGCAGACATGGGTGCTGAAGCCATCCGTACACTTCTTCAAGACGTTAATCTTGAAAAAGAAGTAGGCGAGCTTCGTGAAGAGTTGAAAACAGTCCAAGGTCAACGTCGTACACGTGCGATTAAGCGCTTGGAAGTTCTCGATGCATTCTTCACTTCAGGAAACAATCCAGACTGGATGATCCTTGAAGTACTTCCTGTCATCCCACCAGAGCTTCGCCCGATGGTACAGCTTGATGGTGGACGCTTTGCGACATCTGACTTGAACGATTTGTATCGTCGAGTCATCAACCGGAACAACCGTCTCAAACGTTTGCTCGACCTCGGCGCGCCGAACATCATCGTGCAAAACGAGAAGCGTATGCTTCAAGAAGCGGTTGACGCCCTCATCGACAACGGTCGTCGTGGTCGTCCGGTAACAGGTCCTGGTAACCGTCCGCTTAAATCACTTTCACACATGTTGAAAGGGAAACAAGGTCGTTTCCGTCAAAACCTTCTCGGTAAACGGGTCGACTATTCAGGACGTTCGGTTATCGTCGTAGGTCCGAACTTGAAGATGTATCAGTGTGGTCTTCCAAAAGAGATGGCGCTTGAACTCTTCAAACCGTTCGTGATGAAAGAGCTTGTCGGTCGCGGCATCGCTTCAAACATCAAGAACGCCAAACGCAAAATCGAGAAGATGCAACCTGAAATCTGGGGCGTCCTTGAAGAAGTCATTCGTGAGCATCCGGTCCTCTTGAACCGTGCCCCGACACTTCACCGCCTTGGTATTCAAGCATTCGAACCGATTCTTGTTGAAGGTCGTGCGATTCGCCTTCACCCACTCGTATGTACGGCATACAACGCCGACTTCGATGGTGACCAAATGGCCGTCCACGTTCCGCTCTCTGCAGAAGCACAAGCGGAAGCACGTCTTCTCATGCTCGCTGCGCAGAACATCTTGAACCCGAAAGACGGAAAACCAGTTGTTACACCATCGCAGGATATGGTCCTCGGTAACTACTACATCTCACTTGAACGTGAAGATGCCGTCGGTCAAGGGAAAGTGTTCTCGAACGTCAACGAAGCGTTGATTGCTTACCAAAACGGTTATGTCCACTTGCACTCGCGTGTGGCACTTCCGGCGCGTACGCTCAACAACCCAACGTTCACAGACGAACAGAACGAGAAATTGCTCATTACGACAGTTGGTAAGATGATCTTCAACGAAATCTTGCCAAATACGTTCCCATACTTGAACGAGCCGACGATGGAAAACTTACAGGAAGCAACGCCTGACAAGTACTTCATCGACAAAGGGGCGAACGTTGCGGAAGAAATCGCATCACGTCCAATCATCGACCCGTTCAAAAAAGGTTTCCTTGGAAAAGTCATCGCGGAAGTGTTCCAGAAGTTTGAAACGACGGAAACAAGCCGCATGCTTGACCGGATGAAAGATCTTGGCTTCAAGCACTCGACAAAAGCGGGTGTGACGGTTGGGATTGCCGATATCATCGTACTTCCGGATAAACAGGAAATCCTTGATGAAGCACAAAAACAAGTCGACCAAATCATGAAGTCGTTCCGTCGTGGTCTCATCACTGAAGATGAGCGTTACGAGCGCGTTGTCCGTGCTTGGAACGAAGCGAAGGATGAAATTCAATCTCGATTGATGAAATCCCTCAACCGCCTGAACCCAATCTTCATGATGTCTGACTCAGGTGCCCGTGGTAACGCATCGAACTTTACGCAGCTTGCGGGTATGCGTGGTTTGATGGCCGCTCCATCTGGTCGCATCATCGAACTTCCAATCAAATCGTCATTCCGTGAAGGTCTGACGGTTCAAGAGTACTTCATCTCGACTCACGGGGCTCGTAAAGGTCTTGCCGATACAGCCTTGAAGACAGCCGATTCAGGTTACTTGACGCGTCGTCTCGTTGACGTAGCGCAAGATGTCATCATCCGTGAAGAGGATTGTGGAACAGACCGCGGAATCCGTGTTTCTGCACTCCGCGAAGGTACGGAAGAAATCGAAAGCTTGTACGACCGTCTCGTCGGACGTACATCGTTCGAAACGGTCACACACCCTGAAACGGGCGAAGTGTTGATCGATAAGAACGAATTGATCACAGAAGACATCGCGCGCATCATCGTTGATGCGGGTGTTGAAAAAGTTGAAATCCGTACAGCCTTCACATGTAACACGTCACACGGCGTATGTAAGAAGTGTTACGGACGCAACTTGGCAACTGGATCAAATGTTGAAGTCGGGGAAGCCGTCGGTATCATTGCCGCACAATCAATCGGTGAGCCAGGAACGCAGCTTACAATGCGTACCTTCCACACAGGTGGGGTTGCCGGAGACGATATCACACAAGGTCTTCCACGTATCCAAGAGGTATTCGAAGCCCGTAACCCGAAAGGTCAAGCGGTCATCTCGGAAATCTCTGGTACGGTCATCGACTTCACAGAATCGCGTGACAAGCGTGAACTCACGGTCGAAGGATTCAGTGAGACTCGCTCATACACGATTCCATTCGGAGCGCGTCTCCGCGTTCAAATCGGCGACACAGTAGAAGCCGGTGAAGTCTTCACGGAAGGTTCGATCGATCCGAAAGAATTGCTCGCCGTCCGTGGTGTATCTGGTGTTCAGAACTATCTTCTCCAAGAAGTTCAAAAAGTTTACCGGATGCAAGGGGTAGAAATCGGTGATAAGCACGTTGAGGTCATGGTTCGCCAAATGCTCCGTCGTGTCAAAGTTATCGAATCAGGTGACACACCACTTCTCCCTGGATCACTCGTCGACATCAGCGTCTTTAAAGAAGCGTGTAAAGATGCGATTCGTGATGGAAAACACCCAGCGACTGCGAAACCAGTCCTTCTCGGAATCACGAAAGCCTCACTTGAGACAGATTCGTTCCTCTCAGCGGCTTCGTTCCAAGAAACGACTCGCGTCTTGACAGATGCAGCAATCAAAGGGAAACGTGACTATCTCCTCGGACTCAAAGAGAACGTCATCATCGGTAAACTCGTTCCAGCTGGTACTGGAATGGCCGTCTACCGTGATGTGGAACTCAAAGAAGATGAGGCGCCAGTTGCGCTCGAAGATACAACAGTCGAGTAAAATACGTCTTGACAGCGCAGGTTGGCGGTGCTACTATGATTTAGTGCCGCCAATCGGTTGTTGTCGATGACAACGATGTCCAGCAGTCGGCAAGCTACTTGGACGTCCATCCGAACTTTCTACGGGAAGGTTTGGCTGCTACAATTGCCACTTTCAAGGTATAACTCACGTTTTTGCGAGGTCATGGAATGCCTACGCCTCGTAAAAACGTTTCGTTATGACCTTAAATGAACCACCCGGGTCGGTGGGACTAGAAAATAGCAACATTCAGGAAGGGAGGATCTTCAAAGATGCCTACTATTAACCAGTTAGTCCGTAAAGGACGTAAATCGAAAGTCGTGAAATCTGACTCTCCAGCACTTAACAAAGGTTACAACAGTTTCATCAAGTCACAAACAAACGTGAGCTCACCACAAAAACGTGGTGTTTGTACACGTGTTGGTACAATGACTCCGAAGAAACCGAACTCGGCGCTTCGTAAGTATGCTCGTGTTCGTTTGACTAACCAAATCGAAGTGACTGCGTACATCCCAGGTATTGGCCACAACCTTCAAGAGCACAGCGTTGTTCTTATCCGTGGAGGACGTGTAAAAGACTTACCAGGGGTACGTTACCACATCGTTCGTGGTGCGCTTGACACTGCAGGTGTTGATGGACGTATGCAAGGCCGTTCTAAATACGGTACGAAACGTCCGAAAGCTGCGAAGAAGTAATTCTCGCCAACTAAACTACAATTGAAATTTTGAAAGGAGGGTACTCGGATGCGTAAAAACCGTGCAGAACGTCGTGACGTTATCGCAGATCCGATCTACAACTCGAAATTGGTAACTCGCCTCATTAACCGTGTCATGTTAGACGGTAAAAAAGGTACAGCTCAAACTATCATTTACAACGCATTTGGCATCATCGCTGAACGCTCAGGCAAAGAGCCTATGGAAGTGTTCGAAGAAGCAATGAACAACATCATGCCTGTACTTGAAGTTAAAGCACGCCGTGTAGGTGGGGCTAACTACCAAGTTCCTGTAGAAGTTCGTCCAGAGCGCCGTACAACACTTGGTCTTCGTTACCTCGTGAACTACGCTCGTCTCCGCAACGAAAAAACGATGGAGCAACGTATCGCGAACGAAATCATGGATGCAGCCAACAACACTGGTGCATCTGTTAAGAAACGCGAAGACATGCATAAGATGGCAGAAGCTAACAAAGCGTTTGCTCACTATCGTTGGTAATTTAATCGTAAAGTCCACTCCGCCAAGCATGGCTTAACGGAGTGGCTTTCGGGTATAATCATATCGTGTGCGCGCACACGAAAATCAAACATGCGGAAGGAGAATACCCAGTATGGCAAGAGAATTCTCCCTAAAGAATACTCGTAACATCGGGATCATGGCTCACATCGATGCCGGTAAAACGACAACAACTGAACGTATTCTTTATTACACAGGTCGTATCCATAAAATTGGTGAAACGCACGAAGGTGCTTCACAAATGGACTGGATGGAGCAGGAGCAAGAGCGTGGAATCACGATCACTTCGGCTGCGACAACTGCACAGTGGAATGGCCATCGTGTAAACATCATCGATACACCTGGACACGTAGACTTCACTGTAGAAGTTGAACGTTCACTCCGTGTACTTGATGGTGCGGTTGCTGTACTTGACGCTCAGTCAGGTGTAGAACCACAAACAGAAACTGTATGGCGTCAAGCGACGACATATGGTGTACCACGTGTCGTATTCGTCAACAAGATGGATAAAATCGGCGCAGACTTCTTGTACTCTGTGAAGACGCTCCACGATCGTCTTCAAGCGAACGCTTACGCGATCCAACTCCCAATCGGAGCAGAGGACGATTTCAAAGGGATCATCGATCTCGTTGAAATGAAGACTTACATGTACAACAACGACCTCGGTACTGACATCGAAGTAACAGATGGCTTCCCAGCTGACATGGCTGACCAAGCTGAAGAACTTCGCGGTCAATTGATCGAAGGTGTTGCTGACTTCAACGAAGAGTTGATGATGAAGTACCTTGAAGGTGAAGAGATTTCAATCGATGAATTGAAAGCTGCAATCCGTCAAGCGACACTTAGCGTTGAATTCTACCCTGTACTCGTTGGTTCTGCCTTCAAGAACAAAGGTGTTCAGCTCATGCTTAACGCAGTTGTTGATTACCTCCCATCACCAGTTGATGTAGAGTCAATCAAAGGGATCAACCTCGATACAGAAGAAGAAATCACACGTGAGCCTTCTGACGAAGCTCCATTCTCAGCACTTGCGTTCAAAGTTATGACTGACCCTTACGTCGGTAAATTGACGTTCTTCCGCGTGTACTCTGGTACAGCTGAAGCGGGATCATACGTGAAGAACTCGACTAAAGGGAAGCGTGAGCGTCTCGGTCGTATCCTTCAAATGCACGCAAACAGCCGTGAAGAGATTCCAATGGTATTCGCTGGTGACATCGCCGCTGCTGTTGGTTTCAAAGACACGACTACTGGTGACACGCTTTGCTCTGAGAAAGATAACATCGTTCTCGAGTCAATGACGTTCCCAGAACCAGTTATCTCGGTTGCAATCGAGCCTAAATCGAAAGCAGACCAAGATAAGATGGGTCAAGCTCTTGCGAAACTCGCAGAAGAAGATCCAACATTCCGCACTGAAACAAACCCTGAGACTGGTCAAACGATCATCTCTGGTATGGGTGAGCTTCACCTTGACATCCTCGTTGACCGTATGCGTCGCGAATTCAAAGTAGAAGCTAACGTTGGTGCACCACAAGTTGCTTACCGTGAAACAATCCGTGGCGCTGCGAAGATCGATTCGAAATTCGTTCGTCAGTCTGGTGGACGCGGTCAGTACGGTCACGTTGTCGTAGAATTCGAGCCGAACGAAGAAGGCGCTGGATTCGAGTTCGAGAACAAGATCGTCGGTGGTGTTGTACCACGTGAATACGTCCCTGCTGTTCAAAACGGGATTGAAGAAGCTCTCGAAAACGGTATCCTCGCTGGTTACCCAGTAGTAGACGTTAAAGCTCGTCTCGTATTCGGTTCGTACCACGATGTCGACTCGAACGAGATGGCGTTTAAAGTTGCTGCTTCGATGGCGGTTAAACAACTTAAGGACCAAGCGAAAGCTGTTATCCTTGAGCCAATGATGCGTGTTGAAGTTGTTATCCCAGAAGAATACATGGGTGACATCATGGGTGACGTCACGTCACGCCGTGGACGCGTAGAAGGTATGGAAGCTCGCGGTAACGCACAAGTCGTTAAAGCGATGATTCCACTTTCAGAAATGTTCGGTTACGCAACATCACTTCGTTCACGTACACAAGGACGCGGAACGTACTCGATGCACTTCGATCACTACGAAGAAGTACCGAAATCAATCGCTGAAGAAATCGTCAAAAAAGCGAACGGCTAATAACGGTTGTATCGCTAGATTGATTGTTGTAAGCTAAGGAGGACGTATGTTAAAAGTAGCCTACGTCTTCCTAGTTAAATAAAACTAATCGTTTAATAGAGGAGGAATCTAGAATGGGTAAAGAAAAATTCGACCGTTCTAAGCCGCACGTTAACGTTGGTACAATTGGCCACGTTGACCACGGTAAAACAACTTTGACTGCAGCAATCTCTGCTGTACTTTCACGTGCACAAGGTAAAACAGCTACTAAGTTCGACCAAATCGATGGTGCTCCAGAAGAGCGCGAGCGCGGTATCACAATCGCAACAGCTCACATCGAGTACGAAACTGACAAGCGTCACTACGCACACGTTGACTGCCCAGGACACGCTGACTATGTTAAAAACATGATCACTGGTGCTGCTCAAATGGACGGCGCGATCCTCGTTGTATCTGCAACAGATGGCCCAATGCCACAAACACGTGAGCACATCCTTCTTTCACGTCAAGTAGGTGTTCCTTACATCGTAGTATTCATGAACAAAGTTGACATGGTAGACGACGAAGAGCTTCTCGAACTCGTTGAAATGGAAATCCGTGAACTTCTTTCTGAATACGACTTCCCAGGCGACGACCTCCCTGTAATCAAAGGTTCTGCACTTGGCGCACTTAACGGTGAAGCTCAGTGGGAAGAAAAAGTTATGGAACTCATGAACGCTGTTGATGAGTACATCCCAGAACCAGTTCGTGACACTGAAAAAGACTTCATGATGCCTGTTGAGGACGTATTCTCAATCACTGGTCGTGGTACTGTAGCGACTGGTCGTGTTGAGCGTGGTGTTCTCCGCGTCAACGACGAGATCGAAATCGTTGGTCTTACAGAAGAAACGAAGAAAACTGTATGTACTGGTGTAGAGATGTTCCGTAAGCTTCTTGACTATGCTGAAGCTGGCGACAACATCGGTGCACTTCTCCGTGGTGTATCACGTGACGACATCGAGCGTGGACAAGTACTTGCTAAGCCAGGTTCAATCACACCACACTCTAAATTCAAAGCATCAATCTACGTTCTTTCTAAAGAAGAGGGTGGCCGTCACACGCCATTCTTCGCGAACTACCGTCCGCAGTTCTACTTCCGTACAACTGACGTAACAGGTATCGTTCACCTTCCAGAAGGTACTGAAATGGTAATGCCAGGAGACAACATCGAGTTGACGATCGAATTGATTTCTACAATCGCGATCGAAGACGGTACACGTTTCTCTATCCGTGAGGGTGGCCGTACTGTAGGTGCTGGTTCAGTAACAGAAATCATCGAGTAATCGATTGATTCAACTGAACAACATTAAGCAGTCCGCAATATGCGGGCTGCTTTTTTGTGTTTCTATCACAACATGGTAAGATGAGGCATACGAGAAAGGAGTGGCGTCATGCTGAAGCAACTAGAGACGATTTGTCGCTTGAATGGGATTGAGTATCGCATTGGCGGTTCTGAGCTGTTGAAGCATCATGGCATCGTCGAGGTAACGAATGACATCGATGTTTTTGTTGAACCGGACCAGTTTGAAAAAATCGATCGTGTACTTAGTCGTGCTGGGGAGAAGAAACCATCAGATCCTCACGACGCATACGTAACGACCTACTTTGGAGAGTATATATTCGAGGGAACAGATGTGGACGTCATGTCTAGTTTCCGAATGAAGTGTACCGACGGAATCTATACGCATCCTTTCATTGAACCAGATGGACAATGGATGCACCTAGAAGAGTGGGTCGTCCTTTACACGGTCATCGGACGAGAGGATAAATTAGCGTCATTGCTCCGCTATTTCAAGACGCACAGTGTTAATGAAGGAATTGTTCAAGACTGTTTAAAACGAGCGCCACAATCGGTCATAGAAGGGGTGACAGAGCGTTTTGGAGAGGTGATGAAACGCTAGGTCGAGTTGACATGGGAGTTCGTTTGAAAAATAGTTCAATAAAAGAATGAATTTTTGCTTGCAAAAGCTCGCGAATCTTGTTACATTAGGGAACGTTGAGCAACTCATCAGACAACCAGCAACTTCAAAAATCTAATCTTGCATTCCATGACCAGATTAGATATAATGATTAAGTGTTTGTGCGAGTGGTGAGAGACTTTACAGCAGAAAACGGGTCCAATCGTTGATTTGCAATGATCGGATGCCTCTGCTGACACAAGCACGCTGCGTTGAAGCGGGAGGTTATGACACGCCAGGCAGCATTGCCATGGCCGGTGTGGAAATTTCCGCGGAGAATTGTCTATTTTTAAAGTAGGCGACAAAGGAGGGAAACAAACATGGCAAATGAAAAAATTCGTATTCGTTTAAAAGCATATGACCATCGCGTTCTCGATCAATCAGCTGAGAAGATCGTTGACACTGCGAAGCGTTCAGGTGCAAAGGTATCGGGTCCAATCCCGCTCCCAACTGAAAAATCGGTTTACACGATTCTTCGTGCGGTTCACAAGTACAAAGATGCTCGTGAGCAGTTCGAAATGCGTACACACAAACGCTTGATCGACATCGTAAACCCAACACCGAAAACAGTCGATTCGCTTATGCGTCTCGAGTTACCATCAGGTGTAGACATCGAAATCAAACTTTAATTCTTCATATAGTAGATACTAGCCAGAAGAGACAATTAATTATTAATAGGAGGTGTATCTCATGGCTAAAGGAATCTTAGGAACAAAACTTGGTATGACTCAAATCTTCAACGAAGCAGGCGAAGTTGTACCAGTAACAGTAGTTGCTGTAGAAGGTAACGTCGTTCTTCAACTTAAAACAGTTGACACAGACGGTTACGAAGCAGTTCAACTTGGTTTCGGAGACATCAAAGAATCACGTCAAAACAAACCATCAAAAGGTCACGCTGCGAAAGCAAACGCGACACCTAAGCGCTTCATCAAAGAAGTTCGTACTTCAGTAGAAGGATACGAAATCGGTCAAGAGATTAAGGCAGACATTTTCGCTGCAGGTGAATTAGTAGACGTAACAGGTACATCGAAAGGTAAAGGATTCCAAGGTGCGATCAAGCGTCACGGACAATCACGTGGACCAATGGCTCACGGTTCGCGCTACCACCGTCGTCCTGGTTCGATGGGTCCTGTCGCTCCTAACCGCGTATTTAAAGGGAAACTTCTTCCTGGTCAAATGGGTGGAGAGCGTAAAACAATTCAAAACCTTGAAGTCGTTAAAGTTGATGTGGAACGTGGCCTTCTCCTCGTGAAAGGTGCTATCCCAGGCGCTCGTAAATCGAACGTCATCATCAAATCAGCGGTCAAAGGTAACTAATTAACTGCACGGAAAGGAGGAATTACGAATGCCTAAAGTAGCTTTGCTTAACCAAACAGGTTCACAAGTTGGCGAAATCGAATTGGCAGAAGCCATCTTCGGAATCGAGCCAAACGAATCAGTACTTTACGACGCAATCGTCATGCAACAAGCATCACGCCGTCAAGGTACTCACGATACGAAAGGTCGCTCGGAAGTACGCGGTGGCGGCCGTAAACCATGGAAACAAAAGGGAACTGGTCGTGCGCGCCAAGGTTCTATCCGCTCACCACAATGGGTTGGTGGTGGTACAGTCTTCGGTCCAACACCACGTTCATACTCTTACAAACTTCCTAAGAAGGTTCGTCGTTTAGCACTTCTCTCGGCTCTTTCGTCGAAAGTACAAAACAACGAATTCATCGTCCTCGAAGGCCTTGCTTTCGATGCACCAAAAACAAAAGATATGGCTGCTGTACTCAACAGCTTATCAGTAGAACGTAAGGCTCTTGTAGTCACAGCGGACTACAATGAGACTATCGCTCTCGCAGCTCGTAACATCCCAGGAGTGACTGTGATCGACGCAGCAGGCGTAAACGTTCTTGACCTCGTTGCTAACGACAAAGTCATCTTCACTAAAGATGCGGTTGCGAAGGTAGAGGAGGTGCTTGCATAATGGCTCAAGCATACGATATCATCAAACGTCCGATCATCACTGAGCGTTCAGTTAGCCTCATGGAAGCTAACAAATACGTTTTCGAAATCGACGTAAAAGCGACTAAATCGCAAGTGAAACACGCTATCGAAACAATCTTCAACGTGAAAGTTGCTTCGGTAAACACAATGAACTACAAACCGAAAGCGAAACGTGTCGGTCGTCACTCTGGTTACACAGCTCGTCGTAAAAAAGCGATCGTAACCCTTGCTGAAGGCAACACAATCGACTTCCTCGGTTAATTAACTACCTTAGAAGAAAAGGAGGGAATCCTCGATGGCAATCAAAAAGTTTAAGCCGACCACTAACGGTCGTCGTAACATGACATCTCTCGACTTTGCAGAGATCACAACGAATCGCCCTGAAAAATCGTTAACTGAAAAGCTTTCGAAAAAAGGCGGACGTAACAACCAAGGTCGCTTGACTGTTCGTCACCAAGGTGGCGGTCACAAGCGTAAATACCGTATCATCGATTTCAAACGTAACAAAGATGGCGTTGCAGGACGCGTAGCAACGATCGAATACGATCCAAACCGTTCAGCAAACATCGCACTCATCAACTATGTAGATGGTGAGAAACGTTACATCCTCGCTCCTAAGGGCATCAAAGTAGGCATGGAAATCATGTCTGGTCCTGAAGCGGATATCAAAGTGGGGAACGCTCTTCCACTCGTAAACATCCCTGTCGGTACAACAATCCACAACATCGAGCTTAAGCCTGGTAAAGGCGGTCAGCTAGTTCGTGCGGCTGGTGCATCGGCACAAATCCAAGGACGTGACGGCAAGTACGTCATCGTTCGTCTTCAATCAGGTGAATCACGCTTGTTCCTCGGCACTTGCCGCGCGACAATCGGTTCAGTTGGTAACGAAGAACACGAACTCGTAAACATCGGTAAAGCAGGACGTTCACGTTGGTTAGGCAAACGCCCAACAGTACGTGGTTCTGTAATGAACCCGGTTGATCACCCACACGGTGGTGGTGAAGGTCGTGCGCCAATCGGTCGTTCGGGCCCACTTACTCCTTGGGGTAAACCAGCTCTTGGTCTTAAGACTCGTAAGAAAAACAAATCGAGCGACATGTACATCCTTCGTCGCCGTAAGAAATAATTACTACATGATTCTCGGGCGGTTCGAAAGGGCCGTTCCCGAATCATTCCAAAGGGAGGTTCTAACATGGGTCGCAGCTTGAAAAAAGGTCCATTCGCAGATCACCACTTACTCGCTAAAGTTGACAAACTCAACGAATCTGGTGAGAAGCAAGTCATCAAAACTTGGTCACGTCGCTCGACGATCTTCCCAGAATTCATGGGTCACACGTTCGGTGTGCACGATGGTCGTAAACACGTACCAGTATTCGTGACAGAAGACATGGTTGGTCACAAACTTGGTGAATTCGCTCCAACACGCACTTACAAAGGTCACGGATCAGACAAGAAAACGAAACGGTAATTTGAGGGGAGGTCAAATCCATGCAAGCTAAAGCATCAGCTAATATGGTCCGTCTTGCTCCTCGCAAAGCACGTCTCGTTGTAGACTTAATTCGCGGGAAACAAGTCGGCGAAGCGCTCTCTGTCCTTGCTCACACGAACAAGGCAGCATCGCCAGTCGTTGAAAAAGTATTAAAATCAGCGATTGCTAACGCAGAGCACAACTACGATATGAACATTGAGAACCTCGTTGTAACAGAAGCTTACGTAAACGAAGGTCCAACACTCAAACGCTTCCGCCCACGTGCGATGGGTCGCGCAAGCCGTATTAACAAACGCACAAGCCACATCCACATCGTGGTAACTGAGAAATAAGGAGGGATATGTAGTGGGTCAAAAGGTAAATCCGCACGGTCTTCGCGTTGGTGTTATCAAAGACTGGGATTCGCGTTGGTACGCTGAGAAAGACTACGCTGATCTCCTTCATGAAGACTTCGTTATTCGTGAATATATCGAAAACAAAATGAAGGATGCTAGTGTTTCTAAAGTTGAAATCGAACGCGCTGCAAACCGCGTGAACATTTCGCTTCACACTGCGAAGCCAGGTATGGTAATCGGTAAAGGTGGTTCTGAAATCGAATCACTCCGTAAACACATTACAAAAATCGCTGACGGAAAACGCGTTCACATCAACGTTGTTGAAGTGAAAAACGCTGACGCTGTTGCGAAGCTTGTAGCAGAAAACATTGCTCGTCAATTGGAAGGTCGCGTATCATTCCGTCGTGCAATGAAACAATCTATTCAACGTTCGATGCGTACTGGCATCAAAGGGATCAAAACAGAAGTTTCTGGTCGTCTTGGTGGCGCTGATATCGCTCGTTCAGAGAAGTACTCGGAAGGAACAGTTCCACTTCACACACTCCGTGCCGACATCGACTACGGAACAGCTGAAGCTGACACAACTTACGGTAAAATCGGCGTAAAAGTTTGGTTATACCACGGTGAAGTTCTTCCAACAAAAAACAACACAGCGAAAAACGCTGAATAATAAACACTCTTTCAGGAAGGAGGCAACACACTATGTTGTTACCTAAACGCGTGAAATATCGTCGTGTACACCGTGGTAAAATGCGCGGGAACGCTAAACGCGGCACAACTGTACACTTCGGTGAGTTCGGTCTCCAAGCTCTCGAAGCGAGCTGGATTACAAACCGTCAAATCGAATCAGCACGTATTGCAATGACACGTTATATGAAACGTGGTGGTAAAGTGTGGATCAAGATCTTCCCACACAAGCCGTACACTAAAAAGCCTCTCGAAGTCCGAATGGGTTCGGGTAAAGGTGCTCCAGAAGGCTGGGTAGCTGTAGTTAAGCCTGGCAAAGTAATGTTCGAAATCGCAGGTGTATCTGAGGAAGTGGCACGTGAGGCACTTCGTCTTGCATCGCACAAACTTCCAGTAAAATGTAAGTTCGTGAAACGTGAAGAAAATGGTGGTGATACGAATGAAAGCAACTGATCTCCGTCAATCAACAACTGAAGAGCTCAACGGTAAAGTGGGCGAGTGGAAAGAAGAACTCTTTAACCTTCGCTTCCAACTTGCTACAGGTCAGCTTGAGAATCCTGCTCGTATCCGTGAAGTACGCAAGTCGATTGCGCGTGCTAAAACGATTCTTCGTGAACGCGAACTCGGCATCAACAACGGCTAATTACATCGGATTCTTGAGAGGAGGTAACACTCATGGAACGCAACAACCGTAAAGTGTTCACTGGTCGCGTCGTGTCTGACAAAATGGACAAAACGATCGTCGTCGCAGTAGAAACAAAGGTTCGTCATAAACTTTATGGCAAACGTGTAAACTACACGAAGAAATATAAAGCACACGATGAGAACAACGTCGCTAAAGTGGGCGATATCGTTCGCATCGCGGAAACACGTCCTCTTTCTAAAGACAAACGTTTCCGTCTTGTAACAGTAGTAGAAGAATCAGTAATCATCTAATAACAGTTCGGATTTATTAAACATCCGGAGGGAGGTACACTCGCATGATTCAACAAGAATCTCGCTTGAAAGTAGCAGACAACTCTGGCGCGCGTGAACTGTTGACAATTAAAGTTCTCGGTGGTTCTGGTCGTAAGACTGCAAACATCGGTGACATCATCGTCGCAACGGTAAAACAAGCAACACCAGGTGGCGTTGTTAAAAAAGGTGACGTTGTCAGAGCAGTTGTCGTTCGTACAAAACGCGGCGCTCGTCGTAAAGATGGTTCGTACATCCGTTTCGATGAGAACGCAGCAGTCATTATCAAAGATGACAAGAGCCCACGCGGCACACGGATCTTCGGGCCAGTTGCACGTGAACTTCGTGAAAAAGAATTCATGAAGATCGTTTCGTTGGCACCGGAAGTACTTTAATTTCCAATTTCAATCCTATAAGGAGGTGCGCAAACGATGCATGTTAAAAAAGGCGATACAGTCCAGGTAATGTCTGGTAAAGATAAAGGCAAGCAAGGGGTTATCCTCAAAGCTATGCCAAGCAAAAACCGCGTAGTGGTTGAAGGCGTAAACGTGATGAAAAAACACGCGAAACCTTCACAAGCGAATCCACAAGGCGGGATCCTTGAGATCGAAGCACCAATTCACGTCTCGAACGTAATGCCACTCGACCCTAAAACTGGCAAACCAACTCGTGTTGGTTTCAAAGTAGTCGATGGTAAAAAAGTTCGTGTCGCGAAATCGGGCGAATCACTCGATAAATAAGAAGAACGTGACGAAAGGAGGTCCATTCGACTATGAACCGTTTGCAAGAGAAGTATAAAAGCGACATCGTGAAAGCGATGATGGATAAATTCAACTATGACTCGGTCATGCAAGTACCGAAAGTCGAAAAGATTGTCATCAACATGGGTGTAGGTGACGCTGTTTCGAACTCGAAAGCACTTGATATGGCAGTTGAAGAATTAACAATTCTTTCAGGTCAAAAACCACTCGTAACGAAAGCGAAGAAATCAATCGCTGGTTTCAAACTTCGTGAAGGTATGCCAATCGGTGCGAAGGTTACACTTCGTGGCGAGCGCATGTACGATTTCCTCGACAAATTGGTAACTGTTTCACTTCCACGTGTACGTGACTTCCGCGGTGTATCGAAGAAAGCATTCGACGGACGCGGTAACTACACGCTTGGCGTGAAAGAGCAACTTATTTTCCCTGAGATCGATTACGATAAAGTATCTAAAGTACGCGGTATGGACATCGTTGTTGTTACAACAGCAAACACAGACGAAGAAGCACGTGAATTGCTCACACTTCTCGGTATGCCATTCCAAAAATAATCTAGAGGGAGGTCGACAACATGGCTAAAAAGTCAATGGTGAATCGCGAACTTAAACGCGAGAAACTCGTTGCCCAGTACGCTGAAAAGCGTGCGAAGTTGAAAGCTGAAGGCGATTATATCGGACTCAGCAAATTGCCACGTAACTCGTCACCTGTACGCTTGCACAACCGTTGCAGCATCACAGGTCGTCCGCATGGTTACATGGGTAAATTCGGGATCAGCCGTATCAAGTTCCGTGATCTTGCATACAAAGGTCAAATCCCTGGTGTTAAAAAAGCAAGCTGGTAATCCACTAACAGTGTGAAAGGAGGTACATCGCATGGTAATGACAGACCCTATTGCAGATATGCTTACACGTATCCGTAACGCTAACATGGTTCGCCATGAAAAAATGGAGCTTCCAGCTTCGAACATTAAACGTGAGATCGCTGAAATCCTTAAGCGTGAAGGTTTCATTCGCGATGTTGAATATATCGAGGACGCTAAACAAGGTACACTTCGTCTTTTCCTTAAATATGGAGCAAGCAACGAACGTGTAATCACTGGTCTCAAACGTATTTCGAAACCAGGTCTTCGCGTATACGCAAAAGCTGATGAAGTACCTAAAGTACTCGGAGGACTCGGAATCGCAGTTCTTTCGACATCTAAAGGTCTTATGACTGATAAAGAAGCTCGCCAACAACAAGTCGGCGGCGAAGTGATCGCCTACATCTGGTAAGTCACTTTTCTAACAAGAACGGAGGTGTAATCAATGTCACGTATTGGTAAAAAACCAGTTACGATTCCTGCTGGCGTTACTGTAACAGTTGCTAATGACAACACGGTCACAGTAAAAGGTGCTAAAGGTGAACTTTCGCTTTCAGCTAACCCGGCATTGGAAATCAAAGTTGAAGAGAACGAATTGACGGTTGTTCGTCCAGACGAATCGAAAGAAAGCCGCACAATTCACGGTACGACACGTGCCCTTATTGCCAACATGGTACAAGGTGTGTCGAACGGATTCCAAAAAACACTTGAGATCTCGGGGGTTGGTTACCGTGCTACGAAGCAAGGTAACAAACTCGTCCTCAACCTCGGCTACTCGCACCCAATCGAGTACGTTGCTGAGGAAGGTATCGAAATCGAAGTTCCTTCAAACACGCAAATCATCGTAAAAGGGATTAACAAAGAGCGCGTCGGTCACGTTGCTGCTCAAATCCGCTCGTACCGTGCTCCAGAACCTTACAAAGGTAAAGGTGTTCGTTACTCTGATGAACGTATTCGCCGTAAAGAAGGTAAGACTGGTAAGTAATTCGTCACGAAATGAACGGAAAGGAGTGGCATAAATGATCACAAAGGCAGATAAAAATGCAGTTCGTAAAAAACGTCATGCTCGCGTACGTCGTACGATCACGGGGACAGCAGCTCGTCCACGTTTGAACGTATTCCGTTCGAGCAAGCACATTTACGTTCAACTTATCGATGACGCGGCACAAACAACGCTTGTGTCTGCATCTTCGAAAGATAAAGCTCTCGATCTTACAAATGGCGGTAACGTTGAAGCAGCGAAAGCTGTTGGTAAACTTGCTGCAGAACGTGCACTCGAGAAAGGTATCGACACAGTTGTGTTCGACCGTGGTGGATACCTCTATCATGGCCGCGTCAAAGCTGTTGCAGAAGCAGCTCGTGAAGCAGGTCTTAAATTCTAATAAAAAGGAGGGGACACTCGATGCGCCAGTTAGACGTTAACATGGAACAACTTGAAGAACGCGTTGTTACCGTAAACCGCGTCGCGAAAGTCGTAAAAGGTGGCCGCCGCTTCCGTTTTGCTGCTCTCGTAGTCGTAGGTGACAAAAATGGTCACGTCGGTTTCGGTACAGGTAAGGCACAAGAGGTGCCAGAAGCGATTCGCAAGGCTATTGAAGCCGCTAAGAAAAACATGGTACAAGTACCTATGGTTGGTACAACAATTCCACACGAAATCACAGGAGTATTCGGAGCAGGTCGTGTATTCATGAAACCAGCTTCTGAAGGTACTGGGGTTATCGCTGGTGGTCCAGTTCGTGCGGTGCTCGAACTTGCAGGTGTAGGTGACATCCTTTCGAAATCGTTAGGTTCAAACACACCGATCAACATCGTCCGTGCGACGGTACAGGGCTTGACTGAGCTCAAAAAAGCAGAGGAAGTTGCTAAACTACGTGGTAAAAGCGTAGAAGAACTTCTTAACTAAGGGAGGGAACTAGACATGGCGAAACTCGCAATCACCCTCACACGCAGCACAATTGGTCGTCCGGAAGGTCAGCGTGTTACTGTACGTACACTCGGTCTTCGCAAAATGCATCAAACGGTCGTTGTCCCAGACAACGTCGCGATGCGCGGTATGATCAACAAAGTGTCGCACCTTGTGACTGTAAAAGAAATCAACGAATAATAAAGATTTTAATAAATAAGGAGGTGCCACTATGAAACTCCATGAATTGAAGCCAACTCCAGGTTCACGTCACGAACGTAACCGTGTCGGTCGCGGTATGGCGACTGGTAACGGTAAAACTTCTGGTCGTGGACACAAAGGTCAAAAAGCTCGTTCGGGCGGTGGCGTTCGTCCAGGATTTGAAGGTGGACAAAACCCACTTTACCGTCGTCTTCCAAAACGCGGTTTCAACAACCCAACTCGTAAAGAGTACGCGGTTGTTTCCCTAGACACGCTTAACCGTTTCGAAGCAGGTACTGAAGTTACTCCAGAACTCTTAATCGAGACTGGTGTTGTCAGCTCTGCTAAAGACGGAATCAAGGTCCTTGCTAACGGCAAGCTTGAAACTAAATTGACTGTAAAAGCCAACAAGTTCTCGGGTGCAGCGAAAGAAGCAATCGAAGCAGCTGGCGGTACAGTTGAGGTGATCTGATGTTTCAGACGATCTCCAATATGTGGCGCGTGAAAGATATTCGACAGCGTATTCTCTTCACACTCGCAATCATCATCATTTTCCGCATCGGGGCTCATATCCCGGTGCCGATGGTGAATACGGATGTGTTGCGTTTTGACTCAGGAGGTCTTCTTGACTTCTTGAACTTGTTTGGAGGAAATGCTTTACAGAACTTCTCCTTGTTCGCAATGGGGATCATGCCGTACATTACGGCATCGATCGTTGTGCAACTTTTACAAATGGACGTCGTTCCAAAGTTTGCCGAATGGGCTAAACAAGGAGAGGCGGGCCGTAAAAAGTTAGCGACGGTCACGCGCTATGGGACGATCATCTTAGGCTTTGTCCAAGCGACTTCATTGTCGTTTGGATTTAACCGCCTCTACCCAGGTCTCGTCAATGAGACGTGGGGAACGGCAACTTACTTTGTGATCGCGATTGTACTCACTGCGGGTACAGCGTTCTTGATGTTCCTTGGTGAAATGACAACGGAGAAAGGTGTTGGGAATGGTATTTCCATCATTATCTTCGCCGGTATCGTCGCCGGGTTCCCAAGAATCTTCACGCAGATTTATGAAACAAAACTCCAAAACGCTGGAGATGCATTGTTCATTAATATCGTTTACTTGGTTGTATTGGCACTTGTTATTTTGGCTGTGACGGTTGGGATCATTTATGTTCAACAAGCGGCACGCAAAATTCCAATCCAATATGCAAAACGCACGGCGAACCGTACCCCAGTGGGCGGTCAGTCAACGCACTTGCCAATCAAACTAAACGCAGCAGGTGTTATCCCGGTTATCTTCGCGATTTCCTTCATGGTAACACCACCAACTGTTGCAAGCTTCATTGCTTCGCCGGAGACAACGCAAAAATTACAGACGTACTTTGACACGACGGCGCCAATCGGAATGTCGATTTACGTTGCGTTAATCATTGCGTTTGCCTACTTCTATACATTTATTCAGGTCAACCCTGAGCAAATGGCAGAAAACCTGCAGAAGCAAGGTGGTTATATTCCTGGGATTCGTCCTGGGGCGCAAACAGAACAGTACATCACGAAGTTGCTGTATCGATTGACTTTCTTCGGAGCGATCTTCTTATCGCTCGTGGCGATCATGCCGACAATCTTCATTAAGCTTGCCGGTCTTCCAACTTCCGTTCAAATCGGAGGAACGAGCTTGTTGATCGTCATCGGGGTAGCCCTCGAAACGATGAAACAAATCGAAAGTCAACTTGTAAAACGACACTATAAAGGCTTTATCCGTTAAAGCGGAAGGAAGGGTTGACCCTTCCTTCCTGTCGTGTTTACAAGCCCTTCGTGAAAATCAAAACTGGAGGCTAACCGAGATGAATCTAGTACTCATGGGCTTACCGGGTGCTGGGAAAGGGACTCAAGCGGCTAAAATCGTAGAAGAGTACCAAATCCCTCACATTTCGACAGGCGACATGTTTCGTGCGGCAATCAAAGGCGGAACGCCACTCGGTAAAGAAGCCAAGTCATTCATGGATAAAGGTGAACTCGTACCGGACGAGGTAACAATCGGAATCGTACGTGAACGTCTTAGCCAAGATGACACAGAAAAAGGTTTCTTACTCGATGGATTCCCGCGTACTGTTGCTCAAGCAGAGGCACTCGAAAGTTTGCTTAAAGATTTGGGGAAACAGATTGACCACGTCGTCAACATCGATGTGGATGCGGAAATTCTCGTTCCACGCTTGACAGGTCGTTGGATCTGCCCAACGTGTGGTGCGACATATCACGTGATCTTCAACCCACCAAAAGTGGAAGGCATCTGTGATGTGGATGGGTCGGCGCTCATGCAACGTGAAGACGATAAAGAGGAAACGGTTCGCCGTCGCCTTGACGTCAACATCGAGCAATCGAAACCACTCATTGACTTTTACGCTGAAAAAGGGTATCTTCGTACATTGGATGGAGATCGTCCAATCGATGTCGTATATGCCGATGTCAAAGCATTACTCGGTGATACTGAATGATCATCACGAAGACGCCTCGTGAAATTGCGATTATGCGTGAGGCTGGGCAAATTGTTGCTCGAACGCACCAGGTGCTCAAACAGCACATTAAACCAGGAATCACGACGCTTGAGCTCGACCGGATTGCGGAAGATTACATTCGCAGCCAAGGTGCGACGCCATCGTTCAAAGGCTATAACGGTTTTACCGGTAGTGTTTGCGCTTCGGTGAACGAAGAGCTTGTTCATGGCATTCCAGGAAAACGGGTATTGAAAGATGGAGATATTATCTCAATCGACATCGGTGCCTACTATAATGGATACCATGGAGATTCCGCTTGGACTTATCCAGTGGGAACAATCTCAGAAGAGACACAGCGGCTACTTGACGTAACCGAAGAAAGTCTGTATAAAGGATTGGAGCACGCCAAGGCTGGAGGGCGATTGACAGATATTTCGCATGCGATTCAAGCATATGTTGAATCACATGACTTTTCTGTCGTCCGCGAATACGTCGGTCATGGTGTTGGACAAAATTTGCATGAAGAACCGCAAATTCCACACTATGGTCCACCGGGGAAAGGGCCGCGCCTGAAGACTGGGATGACGTTAGCCATTGAACCAATGGTTAATGCTGGTCAACGCTATGTTCGAACACTGGCTGATAACTGGACAGTTGTCACCGTGGACGGTAGCATGTGCGCCCACTTTGAGCACACCATCGCCATCACAGACGATGGATACGAGATTTTAACGAAACTCGATTCCGGTGAATGAGGCTCTATTGTTTCATACTGATCCGTTCTGGATCCTTCTCTCACAGTAGATGGCAATAGATCGTCTGTGCTCCTAAAGATTTTCATATAGAAAGGGGAATAAATGATGGCGAAACAAGATGTCATTGAAGTGGAAGGCACTGTTGTCGAACCACTTCCGAACGCAATGTTTAAAGTGGAGTTAGAAAACGGCCACACGGTGCTCGCGCACGTCTCAGGGAAAATTCGGATGCACTACATTCGGATCCTTCCAGGTGACCGCGTAACTGTTGAGTTGTCTCCATACGACTTGACTCGCGGGCGGATTACGTACCGTTATAAGTAACTCCGATTTTTCCAGGAGGAGGGTATACTCATGAAAGTAAGACCGTCGGTAAAACCGATTTGCGAAAAATGTAAAGTTATTCGCCGTAAGGGTAAAGTAATGGTAATTTGCGAAAACCCGAAACACAAACAAAAACAAGGTTAATTTCAGAGGAGGTGCACACATGGCACGTATTGCTGGTGTAGATATTCCACGCGAAAAACGTATCGTTATTTCGCTCACATACATCTATGGTATTGGTAAAACAAAAGCACAAGAAATTTTGAAGGCTGCTAACGTATCTGAAGAGACACGCACACGCGACCTTACTGAAGATGAACTCAACCGTATCCGTGAAGCAATTGACGGAATCAAAGTTGAAGGTGACCTTCGTCGTGAAGTTTCACTTAACATCAAACGTTTGATCGAGATCGGCGCATACCGCGGTATCCGTCATCGCCGTAGTCTCCCTGTTCGCGGTCAAAACACGAAGAACAACTCGCGTACTCGTAAAGGCCCACGCCGTACAGTAGCGAACAAGAAGAAGTAAAGGAGGGAATTGAACAATGGCGAAACGTAAGCAAAACGTACGTTCTAAACGTAAAGTTAAAAAACATGTTGAAGTCGGTGTGGTACACATCCGTTCTACATTCAACAACACAATTATCACAATCACTGATACGCAAGGTAACGCGATCTCATGGGCTACTTCTGGTAACCTTGGATTTAAAGGATCACGTAAATCGACTCCGTTCGCAGCGCAAATGGCTGCTGAAACTGCAGCGAAAGTTGCAATGGACAACGGTATGCGTACAGTAGAAGTTAACGTTAAAGGTCCTGGTGCTGGACGTGAAGCGGCTATCCGTGCGCTCCAAGCTACTGGTCTCGAAGTTACTGCAATCCGTGACGTAACTCCAGTTCCGCACAACGGTTGCCGCCCTCCAAAACGTCGCCGCGTATAATCGCTTGAGCGTGTGAGGGGTTTACCTAGCACGACAGCTTATACTTTAGCAGCTCAAACTGCACGGCAGGATATACTCAAGGAGGGGTTCAGATGATCGAGATTGAAAAACCAAAGATCGAAACGGTCGAAATCAGCGAGGACGCTACGTTTGGTAAATTCGTAGTAGAACCGCTTGAACGTGGATATGGCACTACTCTCGGTAACTCACTACGTCGAATTCTATTGTCATCGCTCCCAGGTGCAGCGGTAACAGCGGTTCAAATCGATGGCGTGCTTCACGAGTTCTCTACGATTGACGGTGTTGTCGAAGACGTCACTCAAATCGTACTCAACCTCAAGAAGTTGGCACTTAAAGTGTACTCGGAAGAAGAGAAAACGCTTGAGATTAACGTTTCAAGTGCCGGTGCTGTCACTGCGGCAGACATTACCCATGATAGCGACGTTGAAATCTTGAATCCTGAGCTCCACATCGCGACTCTCGCTGACAATGCGACGCTTCGCATGCGTTTGACTGCTCGCCGTGGTCGTGGTTACGTCCAGGCAGAAGATAACAAACGTGATGATATGCCGATTGGGGTCATTCCAATCGATTCGATCTATACACCGATTCAACGCGTGAACTACGAAGTAGATAAAACACGTGTCGGTCAAGACGCTAGCTTTGATAAGCTTTTGTTAGACGTGTGGACAGATGGTTCAATTCGTCCGGAAGAAGCTGTATCATTAGGGGCTAAAATTTTGACTGAACACTTGAACATCTTCGTTGGTTTGACAGATGAGGCTCTCAACGCAGAAATTATGGTCGAGAAAGAAGAAGACCAAAAAGAAAAAGTACTTGAAATGACGATTGAAGAACTCGATCTCTCAGTTCGTTCGTACAACTGCTTGAAGCGCGCTGGCATCAACACTGTTCAAGAACTCGCAAACAAATCAGAGGAAGAGATGATGAAAGTTCGTAACCTCGGACGTAAATCACTCGAAGAAGTTCAACACAAGTTGGACGAACTCGGTTTGGGCTTGCGTAAAGAAGACTAAGTTCAACCGAAGGAGGGAAATGTAATGGCTTATTCGAAACTTGGCCGTACAAGCTCGCAACGCAAGGCGCTTTTGCGTGATCTTGCAACTGACCTAATCATCAACGAGCGCATTCAAACAACTGAACAAAAAGCGAAAGAACTTCGCCCAGTCGTTGAAAAATTGATCACTCTTGGGAAACGTGGCGATCTTCATGCCCGTCGTCAAGTAGCTTCATTCGTTCGCAAGGAGAACGCTGGAGAAAAAGACGCAATCCAAAAATTGTTCGAAGACGTGGCACCACGCTACGCTGAACGTCAAGGTGGATACACGCGCATCATGAAAGTCGGCCCACGCCGCGGTGATGGTGCAGAAGTTGTAATCATCGAACTCGTCTAATTCATTAGGCAGTCAACAGGGCATGCGGTGACGTATTGCCCTGTTTCCACATCAGAAAGGAGTCGACCTATGGAATCACAAATTATGGTACGAGATGTCGTATTTCATTACCCTGGACAGTCTGAGCCGGCGCTTAACGGCCTATCGCTCGATGTATATAAAGGGGAATGGCTTGCGATTGTCGGCCATAATGGTTCTGGCAAGTCGACACTGACGAAGTTGTGGAACGGACTTCTCATTCCTGAACAGGGGGAAGTTCGCGTAGAGACACTCGATCCGTCGAACGCCGCAGACGTGTGGGACGTTCGAACGCGGATCGGGGTCGTCTTTCAAAATCCCGACAATCAATTTGTCGGGGCGACCGTGCGCGATGATGTGGCATTTTCTCTCGAAAACATGGGACTTCCACGTCAAGAAATGGTTCGTCGAATTGATGACAGTCTAGCGCGCGTTGGATTATCGGAACTAGCGGACCGTGAACCGCATCAGTTATCCGGTGGACAAAAGCAGCGCGTTGCGATAGCTGCGGCTCTCGCAATGCGCCCGCGTGTCCTCGTGCTCGATGAAGCGACCTCCATGCTCGACCCAATCGGGCGACAAGAGGTATTACAAACGGTACGACAGCTCGTCTCGGAAGGGATGACCGTTGTCGCCATTACACACGAGCTCGACGAAGTGTTGTTTGCTGACCGTATCATTGCATTGTCGAAAGGCAAGATTGCGATGACCGGCACACCTGAAGACGTGTTTCAACATCCAGATACGCTTCGTGACATTCAACTAGATGTCCCGTTTATCGTTCGGATGCAACTCGAACTGAAGGCACGTGGCATTCCACTCGATCGTCTGATGCTACAACATTCGGAGTTGGTGAACCATCTATGCCGATACGCATTGAAGAAGTAACATATCAATACCAAATGAATACTCCGTTTGAACGAACCGCGCTGCGCGATGTGAATGTAACCATTCCGTCGGGAGCGCTTGTTGCGTTTCTTGGGCATACTGGCTCAGGGAAATCGACACTCGTTCAACATATGAACGGCTTATTGCGCCCGACTGACGGACGTGTGGTGGTCGATGATATCATTGTCACCCCGATTCGGACGCGTCGTGACAAGAAACAGAATCTTTTGCCGCTTCGGCGTCGCGTTGGGCTCGTCTTTCAATATCCAGAGCACCAATTGTTTGAAGAGACGGTCGAACGCGACGTCATGTTCGGTCCGCGCAACTTTGGCGCGACAGATGCCGAAGCGAAAGAGCGAGCCCACGAGGCCCTTCGTCTCGTCGGCTTGGATGAAACGTTATGGGACCGTTCGCCGTTTGATCTTTCAGGAGGGCAGATGCGCCGTGTCGCGATTGCAGGTGTTTTAGCGAGCCGGCCTGATGTGCTCATTGTCGATGAACCGACAGCGGGTCTCGACCCAATTGGGAGACGAGACATGCTCGCCTTATTCAAACGTTTACGAGAAGAGTTGAACCTTACGTTGATCCTTGTCTCGCATGACATGGATGATGTACTCGCCTATGCGGAGCGCGTCATCGTGATGGAGCGTGGTCAGGTGGCGTTTGATGGGGACCCGTTTGAATTGTTCCAAGACGAGGTACTGGTGCGACGTCTCCAGCTCGACATCCCGCACGTCTTACGATTCGCTCGTGACATGGCACCGGTTCTTGGAGAAACGTCCATCCCGCTCGTACGAACCGAGAGCGAGCTGGCGGATTGGGTGGCGGAACGGCTGAAAGGGGGAGCGACATGATTATCGGTCAATATATACCCGGACATTCGTGGCTTCATTCCCTTGATGCGCGTGCCAAGACGCTCTTCATTTTAGGATTCATCCCAGTTGTTTTTTTAGCTGACAACTTATGGACGAATTTATTTTTACTCGCGTTCACGTTGTTTGCGGTCAAACTGTCACAGTTATCGTGGCGCTATTTATGGAACGGTCTTCGCATGATCTTATTTTTGATCGTCTTCACGTTGATCTTACAACTGTTATTCAATCGAGACGGGACACTTCTATTCGAATTAGGACCGATTGCGATTTATTCGGAAGGAATTCGAATGGGGCTGATTGTCTCGCTTCGCTTCTTTTATCTCGTCATGTTGACGACACTCGTGACGTTAACGACGACACCGATGGAATTGACCGATTCGATTGAAGCGGGGCTACGGCCATTCGAACGGATTCGTGTGCCGGCCCACGAAATTGCGTTGATGCTTTCCATTTCACTCCGTTTCCTACCGACGCTTGCGGATGAGACGGACCGGATTATGAAAGCTCAGCAGGCGCGTGGGGTCGATTTGATGAGTGGACCTTGGAAATCCCGCTTAAAAGGGGTCATCCCACTCTTGATTCCATTGTTCATCTCCGCGTTTAAACGTGCTGAGGACCTCGCTACGGCCATGGAGGCCCGCGGCTACCGTGGGGGAGAAGGGCGGACGAGGTTGCGTGAGATGAAGTGGCAAACGCGAGACACAGCCGTATTGCTCATTTTTGTCGCGTTGACACTCATTTTGTTTGGATTGAGAGGGATTGGATGAGACGAATTAAACTAATTGTCGCCTATGACGGGACACATTATGCGGGATATCAGGTACAACCGAATGGCAATACCATTCAAGCGGAGATTGAATCTGTCTTGGCACGTATGCATCGTCATCCGGTGAAAATCGTCGCCTCAGGTCGTACAGACGCTCGCGTCCATGCGTTAGGGCAGGTGATTCACTTTGATACGTCGTTAGAGATGCCGGCTGAGCGTTTCGTCAAAGCGTTAAACGCCATGCTACCAGACGATATCCTCGTTAAACAGGCGGAAGAAATGGATGATACGTTTCACGCACGTTACGGTGCGAAGCGAAAAGAGTATCGCTACCATATCCGTCAGACTGAGGATCCGTTTCGTCGGCATTATGCTGCGACCGTGACGTATAAGCTGAGCCTCGAGGCGATGCGTCAAGCGATGGAGCGGTTGATTGGGACCCACGACTTTACGTCGTTCTCTGTGACAAAGGCAGAAGTCGAAGATCGGGTCCGCACTATCTACGAAGCAGAAGTGCTCGAGATGGGGGACGAGATCATATTCCGGTTCGTTGGCTCGGGTTTTCTATACAACCAAGTCCGCATCATGGTAGGGACGGTCATCGAGGTGGGGAGAGGGAAGTATCAGCCCGCAGATATCATACAAATGCTAGAGGCGAAGGACCGCCGCGTAGCGGGGATTACCGCCCCCCCACACGGTTTGTATTTGTGGAATGTGAATTATGAAAAAGTAGATTGACATTCCCCTTATAAAATCGTATTATATTCATTGGCATTTCATTTTCAAATTTAGAGATGAACCACAATCTTAGCCCCGTAAACTAGGATTATGATAAAGCATCAAAAAATTAAGTGAACAGACATTTCTAGGAGGTATTCCACATGCGCACAACATTCATGGCTAAAGCATCTGAAGTAGAACGCAAATGGCTCCTTATCGACGCAGAAGGCAAAACACTTGGTCGTTTGACTAGTGAAGTAGCTTCACTTCTTCGCGGTAAGCACAAGCCGACTTTCACACCACACGTTGATTGCGGAGACCACGTCATCATCATCAACGCTGAGAAAATCAAATTGACTGGTAACAAATTGAATGACAAGATCTACTACCGTCATTCAGGTCATCCAGGCGGTTTGAAATCACAAACTGCAAAAGAGCTTCTCGCAAAACGTCCAGAGCGTATGCTTGAACTCGCGATCAAAGGGATGCTTCCAAAAGGATCACTCGGTCGTCAACAATTCAACAAACTCCACGTTTACGCTGGAGCTGAACACAAGCACGAAGCACAAAAACCAGAAGTTTACGAACTTCGCGGTTAATCGAGACACAGGGAGGAACTAAACGATGGCAGATGTACGTTACTACGGAACAGGCCGCCGCAAACACTCGGTGGCTCGCGTTCACCTCGTTGCAGGTGACGGTAAAGTTGTTGTAAATGGCCGCGATATCTCAGAATACTTCGGTCATGAGACTTTGATCATGATGGCTAAATCACCACTCGTATTGACTGAAACAGAAGGTAAATACGATGTAATCGTTAACGTTAACGGTGGTGGATATACTGGACAAGCTGGAGCAATTCGCCACGGCGTATCACGTGCGCTTCTTCAAGCGGACCCAGAATTCCGTCCAAGCCTCAAAGAAAAAGGCTTCTTAACTCGTGACGCTCGTATGAAAGAACGTAAAAAATACGGTCTTAAAGCAGCACGTCGCGCACCACAATTCTCGAAGCGTTAATCTTCGCGATGTGGTTCGAACTCTCCATCCTTTCGGGTGGAGAGTTTTTTGTTTGAAATAGTCGATTCCGAACCCGTCAAGAAAACGCTTTTTTTGATATACTGATATCGAAACAGTTAGAAGGGGGAAGCAATATGCTTACAGTAGAGCAAGTACGCGAGGAATTGGCGGGGCTTGTTGATCCGACGATCAACCGAACGCTTGGAGATACAGCAGGGGTAAAAGACATCCGAATCAAAGAAGACTATGTCAGTGTAAAAGTGGCACTCGGTCAAACTGGGAGCGGGGAACAGCTTCAGTTACAACAAGAAATCGTCACGTTGCTCAAGGGGAAAGGTTTTAAGACGGTCGGGCTTCGTTTTGAAGCATTGAACGACGAAAGTTTGAAGGAAGCGACAAAACCGGCGATCCTTCGTGAAAACTCAGGGACGACGTTTATCGCCATCGCTTCTGGTAAGGGTGGCGTAGGAAAATCAACAGTATCCGTCAACTTGGCTGTCGCGCTTGCGCGAGCGGGTAAAAAGGTCGGGTTGATCGATGCGGATATTTACGGCTTCAGTGTTCCAGATATGCTCGGCATCGAGGAACGACCGGTTGTTCGCGGCGAGAAGATCATTCCAGTGGAGCGGTTTGGCGTGAAAGTCATCTCGATGGGATTCTTCGTGGAAGACAATGCGCCGGTCATCTGGCGTGGACCGATGCTCGGGAAGATGTTAAATAACTTCTTCAATGACGTCGAGTGGGGCGATCTTGACTATCTGTTGCTCGATTTACCGCCAGGAACAGGAGATGTCGCGCTCGATATCCATTCGATGCTCCCATCATGTCAGGAATTGATTGTCACGACACCTCATGCGACAGCAGCATTCGTTGCGGCTCGTGCCGGAGCGATGGCAATCAAAACGAACCACAAACTATTAGGTATCATTGAAAACATGGCTTATTTCGAAAGTAAGCTAACTGGTGAAAAAGAATACGTATTCGGTTACGGCGGTGGAGAAAAGCTTTCAGAAGCATTGAAGAGTAAGCTACTTGCTCAAATCCCGCTCGGCCAACCGTACGACAATGAAGAGGACTTTGCACCTTCTGTCTATCGGGATGGACATCCGTTCGAGCATACGTATGATGAGTTGGCGCAAGCAGTCATTAAACAAATAGAAGGGTGAATCGGTGAGAGATGAAAGTACAAGGTTTTTTACGTTTGTTTTGGACAACGCTCGTATTCGGGACGTTGTTCGGGTTCCTAATGAATTTATTGGCGAACCCGGGTTATTTGGTCAGTCAGTCCTGGGAGGCAATTGTCACGGCGCTTAGTTACTCGAGTACATGGACGGGAATCAGCATGATGGGTTTCTTTGCCTATTTGATTATTCATCGGGTCGGACTCGACTTGTTTAGAGGACCACGTCTATGGAATCGCGTTCAAGTGTTATTAATCGCATTTGCGATTTTTGATGCCGTCTACTTACGGATGCTCGCATTTGGAAATGATCACATGTGGCGTTACATCGGTGAGATGCTTGTGTTACTCATTGTCGCTTGGGTCGTTGCTGCGAGTAAGGCGAAACAAACAAATAAGAGTGCTTTCATCCCGACACTTTTCTTAATGACTGTCATTACGTTAATTGAATGGATTCCAGCTTTGCAAACAACGGACGAGATTCCATTGCTCTGGCCGGCACTAGCCACATTGGTGTTTGCGAACGCCTATCAGGTATTAATGCTTCATCGCTTCCAACAGACTGGACAAGTTGTGGAGTCGACTTCATCAGAAACAGTGAAGAAGAAAACAAAGAAACAGATGTCTTCTAAGTCGTCATAATGATCAAGCGGTTGTGGATTACTCCTTCTCAGGGGTTAATCCACGACCGTTTTTTCTTTCAGTCATGTAAAAAGAAAAAATAAAGTTTTTTTAGAAAAACAGTTGACGATTTTTTAGGATGCTGATATATTAATAAACGTCGCTGATGTTGTTCACGAAACAAACTTCAGGAAGCGAAAAAAATAATAAAAAGTGGTTGACTTTAATAAGTCAAATCGCTATTATTAAAAAGTCGCTAACACGACAACGATTGGTCTTTGAAAACTGAACGATGAGGCAAAAATAAGTTTTACAATTTTTGAATGAAGCGCAAGCTTCGTCAATTTAAGAGCTATATCAAATTCTTTGGAGAGTTTGATCCTGGCTCAGGACGAACGCTGGCG